>DZBC01000082.1 GCA_022729835.1 Sulfuricurvum sp.
TTTGAGGTTGTTGACAGCAGCTCTGGCAATAAAAAGGACAATCGCGGCAGTCAGCAGCATGTGTGTCAAGAAGATCCAACTGTGGTCGTGGCTGATCAGGCCGAAGAACGTAAAGAGTTCACCCATCAAGAGTTCCTTATGCAAAAATTGTATGGATTATAGAATATTTTGATTTAATTTATCATTAGAAACGCCTCACTCGAACGCCGTTGATGTTCAAAAATGGGGCACTTAAAGCAACATCTGTCCACAGATACGCCGAGCCGTGTCTATATCCAAGGCGATGGCGCAGCGTAGCGCTTCAAGGCTCTCAAATTTTCGGTTTTCCCGAATCCATCCCAAAAAGCTAATGGCGCCAAAGCGCTCCACCGATACCTCGCCATCCAGCAGATGCGACTCAATCGCAAAAGAGCCGTCAGTCGTGACGCGATGACCGATAAAAGAGACCGAAGGGTGATAATGCTCTTCATCGTCGATGCGCGTCAAGGTCGCATAAACTCCCTCTTTGGGCAATAAAAAATCGCTTACATGTAGATTGATCGTCGGCACAAGTGCGCGTCTTCCAAGTCCCTGTCCTGCGATCACGCTACCGTGAATCGTGTAGTTGTGTCCCAAAAAGGCGTTGGCTCCGGCGATATCGCCGATTTGAAGTTTGGCGCGGATTTTGTGCGCATGAACCGAATCGCCGTGATGGCATACCGGCTCGACCACCACCACTTCTCCATCAAACAGATCCGTCAAATCGTGACAGGAGCTGCCGCGATTTTTGCCAAAGTGAAAATCATAACCCACTACAATACGCTTAAGCTGTGGAAAATCCTCGCGGATACGGCGTACAAACTCCGCTCCTTCTAGGTGGCGGATGTTCTCTAGCGGATAGTAAAAGAGCGGATAGCGTGAAAAACGTTCGCGCTCTTGATGGGGCGTAAGGTTCGCAAACCCGCTCTCGATCACCACAATCGCCCCGTATTCGCCCAGATGCGAAAAGAGACGCTGATGACCGATATGCATCCCGTCAAAACCGCCGATGGCGACGGAATCAATCTTTTTTAAAGCAGTAGCAGTACTCAACATTGCCCTCCTTGCCCTTGATGTGGGCGCGCTCTTTTTCAATCAGACGCCACCCCAGCACGCTACAGGCATCTTCAAAGCGCATCATCGCGCGGCCTATCGCCTTCTCATCCGTCACCACCCCGTTTTTGTCGCGTTTGGCCTCGCGCCCCACTTCAAACTGCGGTTTAAAAAGCACAATGATCCAGCAAGCGCTCAGACGATCGATCGCACCCAAAATATGCTCCAGCGCAATAAACGACACGTCACAGGTGACGAGCGCATAGGGTTCGTCGCTCTCGAAGCTGCGGATATCGCACTGCTCAAACGAGCGCACCCGCGCATCAGTGCGCAGCGAGGGGTGCAACTGATCCGTGCCCACATCCACCGCGTCTACGCCGAGCGCCCCCGATTCAAGCAAAATCTGGGTAAAGCCGCCCGTACTTGCGCCGATATCCAGCACCCGCAAACCCCTACATGTAAAGGGGAGCAGCGGCAAAAATGACTTGAGTTTGAGCGCCGCGCGGCTCACATAAGGCTCATCTCCGACCACCCGCACGCGCTGCGTCGTGATCTCAAAGGCGTTTTTCTCCACCACCCGATCATCCACCAGCACGCAGCGCTCTTCAATGAGCTGTTGCGCCTTGGAGCGGCTGGCGGCGAGTCCCTGCTCTAGCAGATACTGATCGAGTCTCATGCACGCACCTCCAGCATCGTCTGCATCTGCGCTTCGCTGAGCGTCTCAACGCCCAGCTCCAGCGCTTTATCCAGCTTACTGCCCGCCTCTTCGCCGTAGATGACGTAATCGCTCTTTTTGGAGACCGAGCCCGACACTTTCGCCCCCAGCGCTTCAAGCTCCGCTTTGATCGCATCGCGCGGACGGCTCATGCTGCCTGTGAGCACCACCGTTTTGCCTTTGAAGGGGTTTTGGGCCGCTTCAGCGCGGCGCGGCGGCTCTTTGGGCGCGATAATGCTGCGCAAATGCGTCACATGAGCCTCATTGACCCGCCAAAACTCCACCACCGATTCGGCCATCTCCTCGCCAAAACCCTCCAGCGCCATGATCTGCGCTTTGTCCGCCGCCTCTAGCGTCGATCCGAAGTGCGCACAGAGGGTTTTGGAGGCCACTTCGCCGATATGCTCGATCCCCAGCGCGTTGATAAAGCGCCAGCATTCACACCCCTTGGCCGCTTCGATGGCCTCAAGCAGGTTGCGGCTCTTTTTTTCCTTGAACCCCTCAAGCGTCAAAAGCTGCTCCGGCGTCAGCGAAAAGAGATCGCTCACCCCCGAAATCAGCCCTGATCCATAGAGCGTCTCGACGATCTTCTCGCCCAAGCCGTCAATGTTGAGACAAGGTTTGGAGGCGAAATAGATGATCGCATTGACCACCCTAGCCTTACATGTAAGGTTCTGACACTTAATGAGCGCCCCCTCATCGAGCAGTTCGCTGCCGCAGACGGGGCAGCGCGTGGGGCGCGGCACGATCTGCTCCGCACCGCTGCGCTCATGGGTGAGCACCTTGATGATCTTGGGGATCACGTCGCCGCTGCGCAGCATCACGACCCGATCACCGATGCGGATATCCTTGCGCTCGATCTCATCAAAATTGTGTAGCGTCGCGCGCTCGACGATCACCCCTTCGATGGGGGTCGGTTCCACCACCGCCACCGGCGTCACCACGCCGCTGCGCCCCACCTGAAGCACGATGTCGCGCAGCCGCGTCACCTTCTCGACCGCCGGAAATTTATAGGCTGCCGCCCAGCGCGGATTTTTGATCGTGTAGCCTAAGCTCCTCTTGCGCGTCGATCTCATCGACCTTGATCACCATCCCGTCAAGCATCATCTCAAAACCGTCGCGCGCGCCGAGCATCTTTTGATAAAAAGCGTCGATCTGCTGTGCATCGGTGCAGACGCTGCGCATCGGCGGCTGCTTGAACCCCAGCGCATAGACCCACTCCATACGCTCGCTCAGCCTGCGCCCTTCTAAGCTGTTGTAGCCCACGCCATAGGGCAAAAAGACCAGATTACGCGACGCAGTGATGGCGGAGTCGAGCTGGCGCAGGCTTCCGGCAGCAGCGTTGCGCGGATTGGCAAAGAGGCTCTCGCCGCGTGCCATGCGCTCGCGGTTGATGGCTTCAAACTCCTCTTTAAAAATCACCACTTCGCCGCGAATCTCGATGCGCCCCTCATAATCGATACGCAGCGGAATCGAGCGGATGGTTCGGGCGTTTTGCGTCACCTCTTCGCCGATGCTCCCATCTCCGCGCGTGATGGCGCTTTTGAGCGCTCCGTGCTCATAGATCAGGTTGAGACTCGCGCCGTCGTATTTGGGTTCGCAGTAAAAATGCTTCACGTCGCCAAGCTTCAAGACGCGCTCGATCCAGCGCACCAGCGCTTCGTGATCAAAGAGATCCTCCAGCGACCACATACGGCTCAGATGCGCCGCTTTTTCAAAGCCCTCAAGCACCGCCGCTCCCACGCGCTGCGTGGGCGAGTCGGCGCGGATCGCTTCTGGGTGGGCCTGCTCGTAGACAAGCACCTCATGGTAGAGACGGTCGTACTCTTCGTCGCTGACAAGCGGATCGTCTAAAACATAGTAGTGGTGGGCGTAGCGGATCAAGGTCTCGACGCTGCGGTGATATTGGGTATGATTCATGGACGAAATTCTACCGAGATAAGATTATGAACTGCCCTATTTGTACCGCCAAGACGACACACTTTTTCGATCCCTTGATGCAGTGGGATTTTTACCGATGCCCTACATGTAAACTGATCTTTAAAGACCCAAAACACGCTCCAAGCGCCCAAAAAGAGCTTCAAATCTACAACAACCACCACAACACCCTCGAATCTCCGGGCTATGCAAACATGTTTGAAGCGTTTATCGACTTTACGTTTCGCAGCGACCTTGAGGCGATTCATGAGGTGCTGGAGTTTGGCTGCGGACCGGGGCCGGTTTTGGCCCTTTTGCTGGAGCGTCTGGGCTTACATGTAAACCTGTATGACAAGTACTTTCACCCCCGCCCCTGTTATGAAGGACGTCGCTTCGATCTGATCACCGCCACCGAAGTGATCGAACACGTCGCCGATCCTCTGGAGTTGCTGCGCTTTTTTCACGCCCATCTACGCGAGGGCGGCTATCTGGCGCTGATGACGCAGTTTCACCAAAACGACGAAGCGCATTTTTTGCGCTGGTGGTACCGCAAAGACCCCACCCACGTCACCTTTTTTCGCCCCGAAACCTTTGCGTTCATGGCGAACATCAGCGGTTTCAAAGTGCTACGTTTTGATGAAAAGAAGGTTATTTATCTGCAAAAAACAGAGCCTTCCGCGCTTTGTGCGCTATAATCAAACCAAATCAAAGGAGTCATCATGAAAGCTCTGCTCATATGCGCCGTACCACTTCTGCTGTGGGGAGGGTGGCACGAGCACAAAGAGTTTGAGGCCGATTACCACAAGGCTCTTTCACAGTGCAAAAGTATGGGTGATGGATGGCGATTGCCCGACATCCGCGAGCTTTTTTCGCTCAGAGGCCAGAGCGACGCTTTTTCTCCCAACCAGAGCTATTGGGCAATCAACACAGTTTATGACGGCGTCGTGCAAGGTGATACCGGCAGTGAGGGAGAAGGTGGCAGCACCCAGGGAACCCTGCAAGGCTTCACCTTTTTTCTTCAAGACGGCGATATCACGCTAACGCCCTTACATAAACGCTCCGGTGTCATCTGCACCGACGTATCGGCACCTGACTTTGCGTCCACCTACAAAAAACAAAAAGAGGGTGTCCTAGACGAAAAAAACAACCTCATCTGGCTCAAGTTCGATGCCACCGACGCCAAAAGTCGCTACAACTTCGAGGAAGCACAAGCATACTGCGAAAATCTCAGCCTCTATCACAGAGAGTGGCGCCTTCCGACCCTAGACGAACTCTACTCCATCGTCAACTACAACCAAAGCAGCCCTAGTGTACAAAGTGACTATTTCGGGATGATGATGCAGCGCTACTACTGGAGCGCGACCCTTTTTGGAGCGCAGGAAGCCTACGTCGTCGGTTTTAAATTCGGCTCTGTTGCCACCAGCTCCAGAAAAAATCGCTCTTACGTACGCTGTGTAAGCGATCTGTAGCGTTCCATCATCAAATACGCTAAGAGAACATCTTGCGCATTGAAGAAAAAAATCCTTGTGTACTCACGTTATTTTCGATGACATCATCTATGTAGTGGTCATAATCGGTCTTTTTTGACTCCAAAAAAGCGTGTAACATCTTTTCGGAAGCCTCCATTCCACCTTCTTGCTCCGCTGCGAGTAGTCGGGCATAAAGTTCTGAGATCAGTTTGACGGTTGAGTGTTTTGCCGCCTGACGATACGAAATATAGCCCCTGATCTGCTTGCTCACAGGATCTCGCTCCATCTCAAACTTGGTCGTCACCCAATAATAGCGCCCATCTTTCGCCAAATTTTTCACGACGGCAGTGATCGATTTTTCTTCCTTGAGCCGATGCCACATGGTTTTGAAAATAACTTTGGGCATATCTGGATGACGAATCAAATTATGAGGTTTGCCTATAAGCTCTGCGGTGCTGTAACCTGTAATCTCGCAAAAATAGTCGTTTGCGAAGGTAATATTACCCCTTGTGTCGGTACGGCTTAAAATATATCGGTACTTATCCAGATGAATCTCTTCATCGCGCAACAACGGTTTCGTCATACCGGACTCCTCAGACACTCAAAATCAAAACGTATTTTACTACGTTTTTTTTGTGATCAGTTAAGCAAAAATGAAACACTTGCCAAGCTGTGTTAAAACTTCACTTCGAGAGATAAAGGGGCCGTGGCACAGATGAACTTTTTCAAGCCACTTGATTCTACAGCCGTATTACCTTCGCCCCGAAGCCGCCCATATTTTGTGGCGCATCATCAAAACTCTTGACGCTCGGATGCGCTTTGAGAAAATTTTTGACCGCGTAGGAGAGCTTGCCCGTACCGATACCGTGGTAGATCACCACCTCATCCCAGCCTTGCAGTAGGGCATCAGAGAGGAAGCGGTCCATCGCCTCTTCGGCCTCTTCGGCGCGCATGCCGTGTAGATCGAGTGTGAGTCCGCTGCGGCTCTCCACTTCGGTCTTGATATGCACTTTGGGCTTGATCTTGGGCAGAGGATCGGTGTGTTTGAGTTCACTTTGGCGCACCCAAAGCCGAATCCCCTCTACCTCGATCATCGCCTCTTTGGATTTGAGCGCAACAACCACGCCGCGCTCTTTGCGGTATTTGACGCTGTGGCCCACTTCAAAAGCCCTCTCGATCTTAGGCGGCTCCACCGATGTAGAGGGCAGACGCTTTCTGGCTTCGTTCATACGGCGATGAATCGCCGCAGTATCACCCGCTTTAGCCGCATCTTTGGCCTCCCCGATCGCTTCAAAGTACTCGCGCTCTAGTTCCTTTTGACGCTCTTTGAGGCTTACATGTAAGGCTTCGCGCTCCTCTTTGAGCAGCCACTCTTGCTGTTTGACGCTCTCGATGGTCGCATCGAGTTCAGCGTGTTTGCGCTTGAGGTTACGCTCCAGCTCGCTGCCACGTTCGATGAGCTGGTTCAACTTTTCGCTGTTATCACCATAAAGTGCCTTGGCGCGAAAGATGATCGAAGCGTTGATGCCGTAGCGCTGCGCGGTCTCAAAGGCGTAGCTCTTACCGATGATGCCTTGCAAAAACTCATAGGTGGGCATACGGTTCTCTTCATCATAGACCGCCGCCATCAGCTCTACGTCGTCGCGGTCGGCCATCAGCGCGGCGAGGCGCTTGTGGTGGGTGGTGACGACGATCTTCTGTCCGCGCGCGATGAGATCATCCAAAATCACCTTAAAGAGCGCCGCTGCCTCGTCGCTGTCGGTGCCCAGCTCGATCTCATCCACGCCCACCAGCGCGTCACGCTCCCCAAAGAGCTTGGAGAACTGCTGCATCCGTCCGGCAAAGGTGGAGATGTCGTTGCCCACGTTTTGGGGATCATCAATCACGGCCTGAATCTGTTTGAAGTTGCCGATACGCGACTTTTGGGCATTGATGCGCATGGGAATGAGGTAGCGCGCCATGAGCGCGGCTGAGAGGATCGATTTGAGCAGCATCGTCTTACCGCCCGCATTGACCCCCGTGATCATCAGCACGTTTTTCGTAAAATCGATTTGAACGCTTTTGGGCTTGTGCAGGGCGGGATGCGCGAAGCCCTCAAGCACCACGACGCTCTCGCGCACACATTTGAGCAGATGTAAATCTTTGGCACGGGCAAAGTGCACTCGGGCCTGATAGTGATCAAACCGGTCAAACTCACGGTCGATAAAGGCGATAAACGCCAGATAGTCGCGCAACTTGAGGCTAAAGCGCTTGGCATATTCGTAAAACTCCGCCTCTCGAAGCTGCTCGACATTGCGCATCTGTGATTTGAGCGCCAAAATGCTCTGCGGCACCACATAAAAAAAGCCCGCGCTGCTACGGCCGATGATGTTGCCTTCCATCACGTGGTTAAAGCCGCCGCGCAGCAAGAGCGCCTCTTCATCGCCTTGAAAGTGGATCTGGGTATCGACCAGATAAGGCAGAATCTTTTTGGTGTGGATCAAGCGCTTAAAGGCTTCGCGCATCTCGCTCTTGAGCGCACCGATGCGTTGGGTGAGGCCGTAGATGGTCGCGTCCATCGACTCGTTGAACCGCCCCTCTTCATTGAAGTAACCGTCGATCTCATCAAAGAGCTTGGGAATCTCGATCTTCTCCATCCACGCACCGATCAGCCCCCCAAAGTCGGCGTTTTTCAGCCGCCTAAAGGTACGCACGACTTTAAGCAGCTCAAAAATCTGCTCAAAGCGCAGTACGCCTTGCTTTTTGAGATGCAGACTCATGTCGCCAAAAGAAGCCACCTTGGGCGGCGCGCGAAAGGCCAGTGCATCAAGCGCACTGATATAGCGATAGTGTAGCTCTTGGTCGCCTTCGATGTAGAGCGGCTTGGGGCGGCAGAAAAAAGTGGAAAAAGCGTCGATGTGTGCGCCTAAATCAAGCTGATCGATCAATGGTTCAATAGAGTTCATTTGGGGCTTTTTGTTGGTTTGTCATGCTTACATGTAAGAGATGGGAATTGTAGCACACTCGAGGGTGATGGCTAAAGTCGGTAGCAAAAAGTCTCGAATGATACAATTTGAAACATCATAAAAATTTATTTTTATTATTTATGAGATATATAATAATTTTATACTATAGCGTTTAGTATACTGTCGAAATTTTAAATTTCCACCCCCTGTTCAAAGGATCACTATGAAATTTGTCTCTATTATTATGGGAAGCAAAAGCGATTACAGCGTTATGAAGGCGTGCGGCGACACCCTCACCTCTTTTGGCGTTCCTTATGAGCTGATCGTCTCCTCCGCCCACCGCTCGCCTGAGCGCACCAAAAACTATATCGCTGAAGCGGAGTGCAAAGGGGCGCAAGTCTTCATTGCCGCAGCCGGAATGGCAGCGCATCTAGCGGGGGTACTCGCCTCCAAAACCACCAAGCCCGTCATCGGCGTTCCGATGAGTGCGTCGGCGCTCGGCGGGATCGACGCCCTGCTCTCCACTGTCCAAATGCCCGCAGGTATGCCCGTCGCCACGGTCGCCATCGGAGGAGCCGGCGCCATCAACTCCGCCTATCTGGCCATGCAAATTCTCGCTCTTTCTGATGAAACACTGTATCAAAAACTCCTCGAAGACCGGATTGCCAAGGCGCAAAAAGTGGAGTCAGACTCCCTTGAAATAGAAACCCTTCTCTAGTCTGATGTCTATGTTATCCCCATCAAAGAAATCCTATGCTCAATAATAGACTTCTTGCATAACCCCAAAAGCGGTTCAAAAGTTGCTTTAGTGGGGTA
>DZBC01000083.1 GCA_022729835.1 Sulfuricurvum sp.
GAAGCGACGAGTGGACGCAGTGCAAAGATGAAGCCCGCTCACTTCCCTCCAAAGAGATGGCCGCGCAACAGTTCGCCGATGCCATTGCCAAAAGTTTCGTCGCCAAATTGACCCCCTCGTACCGAACGTTTGAGGTAGAGCTGCTCGAAGAAGCCGATCTCGACTACAGCAGCGCACAAAAAGAGTTGCATCGAAATGCGCTGGCTTTTATTGAGCACGGTCGCTTTGATCGAGCGCAAGAGTTACTGTATGAGCTTATTGAAAGCACCATGCACCGAAGTTATGTCGCCTTTTACAACCTCGGTGTCGTTAAAGAGGCGCAAGGGCAATATGAAGAGGCCAAGCGCTTCTATACCGAAGCAGATCGACTGGTGCGCACACCGCTTGAGCAGATCAATCTTGCCATAGTGCGCATCGACGCCCTCATCGAGAACCGACGCAAAACCCTCAGCCAAATGGAGCGTTAGGTGACACTGAGTCTCTTACTCGTGCTCACGCTTTTGGCTGGATGCGCTACAAAAGAGCGCATCGAAGTTGCACCTGTTGCACTCCCGCAGTGGTACACCTCACCGCCTCACGCTGATAGACACTATCTCTATGCGGTTGGCGAAGGATCGCAGCGCAACGAGGCCATCGCCGATGCGCTAGGACAGATCAGGGCGATGTTGGGTGTTAGCGTTGCAACGCATTTTGAGAGCGCTATCACAGAGCGACAAGGTGTGCAAAGCGACTATCAAAAGCAAACCGACAGCCAAATCGTCACGACTGCCGCAGCGTTGCCTATTGCCCATTACGAGCTGATCGAATCGCTACAGCACTCCTATCGCTCCGCGTTGGTGTTGGTGCGTTGTGAGCGACGCCAGTTGATTGAGGGGTTTAAAGAGGAGATCGAAACGCAGCGCAAAAGCCTAGAACTCCGCCTCTCAAAGCGTACGCTTGATGATTTGATGGCGCTGGAAGCGGAGGCAGAGGCGTTTGAGACACAATTTCCCAATCTGCTGTCGGCACTGACCACGCTTGGCGGTGACGCCCAAAGTTACGCCGCAGATTATCCGTCGATGCGTGCGCAGATCGAGGCGTACCGCGCCTCTTTTTCGTTTGCTCTACACACCAAAGAGGGTGATGCAGCGCTCTTGAGTATCATACGCTCAGCACTCAGCCAAAAAGGTTACCGCATTGCCAAAGAGGGTGATGCTGAGTATAAGATTGCCCTTGATGCGCACACCGATACGGTGATGGCTTATGGTTTTTATGTCGTCCGTGCACGTTTGGAACTACAGACCTTGGATGCGAAGGGACATATCATACGCAGCGCCATCGTGGCTCTGGTCGCGCAAAATGCCCAGAGCATCGCTATGGCAACGCAAGAACTTGGGCGAAAACTGGCGCAACATATCGACGCAGAGGGTGTTGAATCTCTGCTTGGGTGGCGTTAAGGCTCTATGGAGGCATCATCTCGACGGTAGATCGGATGATAGGGGCCAAAAGGAAGGGTTTGAAGCATTCTCGCATTTGCCTTGTGGGCGTAGCTGACATAGTCTGCCATGGCGCTGTTGATCGCCGTGGCAACGACCGTAGCGAGGAGTCCCGCTAAGCCGCTACCGCCATCAACCGTCAGATCGACGGTTACGGTGCCGCCGTAATTCCACAGACGCTCATGGGTACGGGTGGAGAGAATCTCCGCAGAAACAGAGACGGTCATGTATGAAGCAACAACGCCGTAATGCAGATCCCAGGCATGAATATGGGTATACATGACAGCATCGGCGCCAAAATAGTCTCGAAATTTGGAGGGTTCGAGCGTATAGAGCAGCTCGGTATCATAGACGCCCTCTTGTTTCATCACCTCAGCTACAAGTTCGATCGGAAAGACATAATAGCCATAAAGACCCAGAGGTGTCTCGATGGTGGTCATATAGTGTCCTTTGGCTTCCGCATCGGTGGTTTCGTTGATCGGCGGCAGTACCAGTAGGGCCATCGGCGCTTCGGGAAGCGGCTCAGGTTCGGGCGGCGGTGTCGGCTTGGCGCATCCGGCCCAAAAGATCAGCGCCATTGCCGGCCAAAAGTTACGGATGTTCATGAGACTCCTTGGCATCAATCTGCGCGATCAGCCGATCCATAAATCGGGTCGCTTCGGGATAGGCCGCTTTTTCGTGCTCAAACTGCACTCTGGCTGCGGAAAGTGCGCCTTGTTGCAGGTACATGTAACCCAAATGGGCATGAATCCCGGGAGGTACGCGCCGAGATGCACTCTGCGGCGCACGTTCGATGATTTTCTCCAGCGTCTGTGTTAGCTTGGCCGCACTTTCAGGGCTTGGATTTTTTTTGAAATCGTAATACCGCGCCGAATAGTCTTCATAGTGATAGAGCGGCTTTGGTCCTTCATCGCAACCGACCAAAAGGAGCAAAGCACTTAGTAAGATAAAAATCGTGCGCATCAATGAACGGCGATCTCTTTGGCGATTCCGTCACCCAGATAGAGCTCGCGCTCGATGATCACCACACCCTCACGGATCACCTTGACGCGGTGCTTGCCGGTGCTGACGCGGTAGCGGTGGTCGCGCCCCGCTTCGATGGCGAAAGGGGCTGAGTCATCGACGACGACCGTGGCACCTGCGACGTTGCCGCTGAAAAAGAGATAGGCTTTGGAATCGCCCGAGACGACCCCCTCTTTGTAGCCGCAGCCTGCAAGAAGGAACAGGATGCTAAGAATAGAGACGATGCGTTGCATGGATCAATCCTTTTTGGGTTGGATATAGAGGCTAGAGAGGCTGTTTTTATCGATTGCGCCCTCTTTGAGCGTACAGAGCGACACCTCATTGGCCGGCGTATCGCCAAGGGTGGCGGAGACTTCAAGCGTAGCGATTTTTCTGCCCGGAAGGGTGATCATCATGTTGGTTTGGGGGTTTTTGACCTGCTTGCCTTCGGTGAAGACCTCAAAGAGCGCTCCGGTTTGAATGTTTTGGCTTTTGCCGCCGGAGATCATGTATTGCCCCTCTTCAAAGCCCAGAATATAACCGCGCCACGGCTTTTCGAGCATGTTTTCGATAATGTTTGAAGCCAGATCGCTGATGGCGGCGTCGATCGCTTTGTCGTTGAGCTGCGCATCGTAACTTGCCTTTTCGCCTACGCCCATCACGGTGCCCGCTTCGCTAAAAGCGGCTCCTTTGCCCTCTTCGGAGTAGATGATCTCACCTGTGGTGACATCCACGATGCGGATATGCACCTTAGCGGAGACCTCCTGCTTTTTGACGCGGCTAAAGAGACCCACTTCGCTGTTCTCTTTGCGCCCGAATTCGGTGATGGAGCCCAAAATCAGATAATCGGCGCTGGTGCGGATAGCGCTGTTGCCGCCAAGGGCCAGCTCTTTTTCGATCTTGTCGAGATCCGAGCGCTCCAGCAAAATGAACTTTCCGGTTTCAAAGAGTTTGGCCGAGAGAATATCCATCGCCTGCTTGCCGATACGCTCTCCGTTTTGATCGACAAAGAAACTTTGGCCGTAGCGGGTTTCGTTGCTAAAGCGGCCTATGGCAACCTTGCGCTTGAGCCCTGAGGGCTGATCGCCCAATGCATTGGCCGCCGCGATGGTTTTGCTGGTCTGATTCTCTTGCGGAATCTCATGGGTTTGCTGTTTGCTCATGGTGGCGCAACCGCCAAAGAGCAGTAAGCCAACTACAGGTGTGAAAATATGAAATACTGTCATGTTTTGGCCTTTGGTATAAAGTGCATAATTTTAGCTACAAAAAGCTTTACATGTCCAGAATCAGCATGTCACTAAAGCTTGCCTCTTCAAGACAGATAACTTCTGGCGGTTTTGCAAGAAGTCTAATGCTTCTGCTACACACCCGCAAAGCAGCTAAGCAGCCTTTGGTTACAATGGCATACGCATTACATGTAAGGGTTACTATGAGTTTTCACACGATGGGATTAAACCCAGGGCTGCTAGGCGCACTCGATACTTTGGGATATGTGCATCCCACGCCGGTGCAAGATGCGGTGATCCCTTCGATCCTTAAAGGGCGTGATATTTTTGCCACCTCCAAAACCGGTTCGGGAAAAAGCGCGGCTTTTTTGCTCCCCTTGCTCAGCAACCTTTTACGCCAGCGTGACGACGCTTCGTTCTTACATGTAAAGGTGCTGATTCTGGTGCCTACCCGCGAACTTGCCAAACAGATTTTACAGCACGCACGCGGCTACAGCGTGCAAACACCGCTACGCATCGAAGCTGTGTATGGCGGGGTCAATATCGATCCACAGGTGCAGATGCTGCGTGAAGGATGCGAAGTACTGATCGCCACCGGCGGACGACTCAATGATCTGCTCACACTCAAAGCATTGGTGCTCAGCCGCGTCGAAGCCTTGGTGCTTGATGAGGCCGACACCATGCTTGATATGGGTTTTTTAGAGGAGATCAAAACCATTGTCAGCGCCCTTTCAGGTCGTCAGCAGACGCTTCTCTTTTCAGCGACCCACAGCGGAAAAGTCAAACATTTCGGCGAACAGATATTGCGCAATCCCCTGCGTATCGATGTGGATGAAGTTGGCGGCGCGGCTGATGATATCACCCAAATAGCCTATCTCATCGACAGCGCGCGCAAGCTTGAACTCCTCCCTTTTTTGATCGGAACACGCAATTTCGAGCAGGTGTTGGTCTTCACCTCAACACGCGCCCAAGCCGACACCATCGCTCATGAGCTTGAAGAGAGTGGCCTAAGCAGCGCTGTGATTCATGGCGAAAAGACCCACGGCGCACGCGCGAGGGCGCTCGAAGCCTTTCGTGAAAAAAAGGTGCGGGTGCTGGTCGCTACCGACATCGCCGCGCGCGGGATCGATATCGAACTGCTTCCCTGCGTGATCAACTTTGATATGCCTCAAAGCCCCGAAGATTACATCCACCGCATCGGACGAACAGGCAGGGCAGGCGCTCACGGTGAGGCGATCTCGCTGGTAAGCGTAGAAGAGGATGCGATGCTGCTCGCAATCGAGCGGCTGATACGCCGCCGCATCCTCAAAGAGCAGTTTGAGGGTTATGAACGCAAGGTGGTACACACTAAAATGGTCGCCAAAAGCAAGTTTGACAGCGCTGGCAGGGGCAAAACCAAAGGGGCGTTTGGTCAGCAGACACGCAAAAGCACTGCGGCTAAAAAAAAGCTCACCAAGCGCGATTTTCGCTACGGCGGAGATCAAAAGAAGCAGTAAGCAGCCTTTTATCGGACAACTTACCGACCCTTCAAGTTTTATCCGCTAAACTGCAAGCGCACAACTACATGTAAGGCCAAGCCTATTTTAAAGATTAGTCCCTCCATACGCGATCTCGACCACAGCGACATCGGCGATAACCTCTACTACTACAACTACAACATCAAGCATCTGCTTTCACTCAAGCAACAAGGAATTGATCCTGAAGATCCCCATTTTCTGAGCAGTTACCGCTCATTTGAAGGTGAGGTGTTTGAGAACTATGTGTATGAAAAGCTCTTGCGCTACGCCATCAATCATAGTGATGTCGAAACCTTCATCCTCAAAGGGCCGCACAAAAAAAATGCCGCAGCCTTGCCCAACACCCTCTCGGTCAATGCCAAAGGTCAGATCGTCTACCGTAACCGCTCCAAAGAGATCGGCGAGTTTGATGCCCTAATCGTCACCAAAACAGAAATCTATTTTGTTGAGATGACGCTGGTCAAATCGGTTACCAACCTTAAGCGCCGTTTACGCAAAAAACGTGCACTCTTGCAAACCGTCTTTCCCAAACACGACATTAAAGCGCTGATCGTACTCAACGACGGTGCAACGGGAATCAAACAGTTGCCCGACTACTGTGTGGTCTGGGTCACCAAACCCTACAACGCCATGCCGATTTTTGAGCATCTAGCCAGTGTTGAACGAAACAAACTACGCCCCTTTGAGCGTTTTGACCATGTTAAGCTTGGCAACACCTCACGGTTGCAAATCGAGAACTTCAACTACTACGGAACGCTCGCATGGATCTTCAAAAAGTTGCGTGCCAACAAAGCTCTGCTCAATATGGGCTTTCTCACCTCAAAAACAGTGACACGCTATGTCGATCTCTTCACCAAAATCTACATCGGCTATATGGACGCGACAGAGTTCAAACGGATGGTACCGGCTTATGAAGGCGCCATCAGCGAGCGTGTGGTTGTTTCGATCGAAAAAGAGCACACCAATGAGCTTTTGCTCACCTACTTTATGGCCCACACCCGCAAAAATCTAGACAAGGTAAACCTCCAAGGCGGCGAGATTAAGGTGGTCAAAAAAGACCCTTTTGGGATCTCGGTTACCGAAGTAGCGCACATGGAGCGCCAGATGGATGAGTCGCACAAATTTTCGGCACGCGACATCGAAGGGATCGAGCGTATTTTAGGCGAGCATAACGCCAAGCTGGTATAATTTACAAATTTTTTAAGGACGTGCAAGTATGGGAAGAGCGTTTGAATATCGTCGCGCCGCAAAAGAGAGACGCTGGGGGAATATGTCGCGTATTTTCCCGAAGCTGGGCAAAATCATCACCATGGCCGCCAAAGAGGGGGGCGTAGACCCTGACATGAACCCAAAACTGCGCTTGGCCATCATGATGGCCAAAGCACAAAACATGCCTAAGGACAATATCGAAGCGGCGATCAAACGCGCCAGCGGCAAAGATGCCGCCGATATTGCAGAGCTCAACTATGAGGGCAAAGGCCCCCACGGTGTACTGTTTTTTGTCGAAACGGCTACCGACAACGGTACCCGAACCGTCGCCAATGTGCGCAGCTACTTTAGCAAATCCGGCGGCGAACTGCTCAAAAACGGCTCGCTTGAGTTTATGTTCACCCGAAAAGCGGTCTTTGAATTTGACCAAAAAGAGGGGATGGATCTTGAAGAGCTCGAACTCTCCTTGATCGATTTCGGCCTAGAGAGTATCGAAGCAAACGAGGGTACTATCTACGCCTATGGTGAGTATACTGAGTTTGGCTCACTCTCACGCGGCTGCGAAGAGCTGGGCATTGAAGTCAAAAAAGCCGCGCTCCAGCGCATCCCCAACACTACGGTTGCGCTTAGCGAAGAGCAGATGATCGAAGTCGAAAAGCTCATCGACAAACTCGAAGAGGACGACGACGTCCAGCAAGTCTTTACCAATATCGAATAGCTTTTTTGTTTACATGTAAGCCTTACATGTAAACATCAATACCCCTGCAGATAATACCCCACCCGATAACGTATCAATGTTTTTTGTGCTGGACGCGGATAGCGGCTGTAGGCGTATTCGATGGTCTCCTTGGTGGTGTCATCAAGGATATAAAATCCGCTACGCTCAATGAATTTTAGATCACTGATATCCCCATTGGGGTGCAGATAGAACTCCACAAGATTGTAACGGTTGACGCGCAGATTGCTGGGGATATTGACCGCGCCGACGCGGTTGAGTGTCTCTTGGGTGATGCGCCGCATAACCTCTTGATTGTCGAGAATATACTTCTGCTCGCCTTCGCTGAGTTTACCGAACTCATCACCGTATAGCTCTTTCATATCTCCGCTGATACGGCTTTCACGCGCGCTACTTTTGGGTTTTTCTTCTCTTTTTTGCTCACTTGGTGATGGTTTGGAGAGCCGTGCATAAAGCGAAGAGGGCGCTTTGGTTTCGACTGGAATCAGCGTTTTTGGGGTGGGAATCGGTTCGGTTTTGGCTACCTTTGGCTCTGCCTTTTCTTGCGGCAAGTTGATCGGTTGCGGCGGCATCTTGGCTGGACCCGGTGTGAGGAAAGATTCTTGAATAAGCTGCCGACCTTTGGGCAGAGGCGGAGCCACCGGTGAGGGCTTCAGAGGCTTTTTCTCAAAGGACTCTTTGGCGACTTTGGGTTTCTCCTTGAGCGAAACCTTGATGCGCTGCGGCTCTTTGGTCGGCAACTTTGAGGGCTGCGGAACATGCTGCGTCCCGATCCAAAACAGGGCAATTAAAAGCAGATGAAAGAGCAGGGCAATCAAAAAAGCGGCGCTGGAGCGACTCATAGGTTCCTTTACATGTAAGGCCGGAATTATAGCCAAAGGGAGTAAGCGCTTTGGCTATAATGGCATCAAAAATAAGAGGATAATTTGATGAATACTACCGCATCTGCGGCAGCTTTTGAAGCCGCGCAACAGCTTATTCCCGGTGGTGTCAATTCGCCTGTACGTGCTTTTAAAAGCGTCGGCGGCACACCGCTGTTTATCGCCAAGGGTGAAGGGGGCTATCTGATCGACATCGACGGTAACCGCTACGTCGATTATGTCCAGAGTTGGGGGCCACTGCTTTTTGGACATCGCGACGAGAGCATCGAAGCGGCAGTGATCGAAGCGGTCAAAAACGGGCTTAGTTTCGGTGCGCCGACTTTGGCGGAGACGGAGCTGGCCAAAGAGGTCGTGGGCCTTTTTGATTCGATGGATAAGGTGCGCTTTGTGAGCAGCGGTACCGAAGCGGTGATGAGTGCGATTCGCTTGGCGCGCGGATTTACACTGCGTGACGACATAGTCAAGTTTGAAGGGTGTTACCACGGCCACAGTGATGCGTTGCTGGTACAGGCGGGCTCAGGCGCGGCCACCTTCGGTAACCCCAGTTCACCGGGCGTGCCTGCTGACTTTACCAAACATACCCTGCTGGCAAAATACAACGATATCGAAAGCGTCAAGCGCTGTTTTGAACAAAGTAGCGGTATCGCCTGTGTCATCATCGAACCCATTGCGGGCAATATGGGGCTGGTTCCCGCCACCAAAGAGTTTCTTGCGAAACTGCGCACGCTGTGCGACGCACACGGGGCACTGCTCATTTATGATGAAGTAATGAGCGGCTTTCGTGCTTCATTGTATGGGGCTGAGAGCATTACCGGTACCAAGCCTGATCTGCTTACTCTGGGTAAGGTGATCGGAGGCGGTATGCCTGTGGGTGCTTTTG
>DZBC01000084.1 GCA_022729835.1 Sulfuricurvum sp.
TTTGAGGCGCAAATGGCCTCCAAAGCCGGAGGGGATGACGAAGCGCATGAGATGGATGAAGACTTTGTTATAGCGCTCTCGTACGGCATGGCACCCACCGCAGGGCAAGGGATCGGCATCGACCGTCTTGTGATGCTACTGACCAACGAGCACTCCATCCGAGATGTTCTGCTCTTCCCGGCCATGAAACCCCTAAACGACAATCAACCTACCAAAGAGGAGCAAGAATGAGCTTTCTAAAAGATTTTGACCCCGATATTTACGACTACTGCGTCCAAGAGCTTGACCGCCAAACCCACCATTTGGAAATGATCGCCTCTGAGAACTTCACCCTTCCTGCCGTCATGGAAGCGATGGGTTCGGTTTTTACCAACAAGTATGCTGAGGGCTACCCCTTCAAACGCTACTACGGCGGATGTGAATTTGCCGACGGTGTCGAACAACTGGCGATTGATCGCGTATGTCAGCTTTTTGGTTGTAGCTACGCCAATGTTCAACCCCACTCAGGCTCGCAAGCCAACGGCGCGGTTTATGCGGCGCTACTGCAAGCCGGAGACAAACTACTGGGTATGGATCTGAGCCACGGTGGGCATCTTACCCATGGTGCAAAACCCAGCTTTTCAGGCAAAAACTACCACAGCTTTACCTACGGTGTCGAACTTGACGGCCGCATCAACTATGACAAGGTAATGGAGATTGCCAAAGTGGTACAGCCAAAAATTATCGTCTGCGGCGCCTCTGCCTATGCACGAGAGATTGATTTTGCGCGCTTCCGTGAGATCGCCGATGCTGTCGGCGCGATCCTCTTTGCCGATATCGCCCACATCGCAGGGCTCGTTGCCGCTGGCGAACACTCAAGCCCCTTCCCTTACGCCGATGTCGTGACCTCGACCACCCACAAAACCCTCGCAGGCCCACGCGGCGGTATCATTCTCACCAACAACGAAGAGATCGCCAAAAAGATCAATTCGGCTATTTTTCCGGGCCTTCAAGGTGGACCACTTGTACATGTAATCGCCGCCAAAGCGGTCGGATTCAAGCACAACCTCTCTGATGCGTGGAAAACCTATGCGAAGCAAGTCAAGGCCAATGCCCACGTACTGGCGGAAGTCCTGATGTCACGCGGCTACAATGTGGTAAGTGGAGGCACGGACAACCATTTGGTGCTGCTCTCCTTTCTTGACAAACCTTTTAGCGGCAAAGATGCGGATGCCGCACTGGGTCGTGCTGGAATCACTGTGAACAAAAACACCGTTCCTGGGGAAACCCGCTCGCCCTTCGTTACCTCGGGTATTCGCATCGGTTCACCCGCGCTTACCTCACGCGGGATGAAGGAGAAAGAGTTCGACCTGATCGCCCACCGTATCGCCGATGTGCTTGACGATATCGACAATGCAGCCAAACATCAGGCCATTAAAGAGGAGCTAGCCAAGCTTGCTGAAGGCTTCATACTGTATCATCAACCCACTTACTAAACAAGGAATAGACGTATGTCCGTAACCTCAATGGAACTTAAGCTGATCAAGATGCTCACCGATCACTATTGGCAAAAAAGTGAGAACGTGATCGACAAAATCAGCTTCAAAGGGCGTACGTTTTTCAATAAATACGAGCGTATTGATCGTACACTCTCTCAAGCCATCATCAACCAGCATCTCAAGGGTGAAATAACCATCGCTCACTCTTTGATCAATCCGATGAACAAAGTTGAAAACATTGTGATCGACTACAACGGAAGAGATCCTGAGCGCTTTTACCACAAAGCCCAACTCTTGCTACGGGAAGAGGGGTTTATCAATTTCACCGCATTTACGACCAAAACAGAAGGACATTTACACGTCTATATCCACAAAGGTCATACCACCTTGCAAGAAGCTTATCAGCTCGGTAAAATCATATCGCTCAAACTGGCCGCCAAACAGCCTAAACAGTGGCGCATGTTCCCAAGTGACGAGCTACCGCCGGAATATAATATTCTCAACCTGCCTTATGATGTCTTCGCCAAAGAGCGCGGAGCTTCATGGTCTAAACACATGTAAAGGGTGCACTATGGAAGAAAAAAACGAACTCAATGACATCATTCTCAACCGCAACAATGCGAGCGGAAGCAGCAAAAAGCTCCTTTTGGCCGTAGCCACACTCTCTTTGATCTTGATCATCGTCGTGGTGATCATGAACTCACTGCAATCACAGAGTAACGACAACCTCCCCCAAGCCGTTTTGCCGCCCGAACCCGTCGTGCAAAATATTCCTGCTCCACCTGAAGATCCCCTATTCGAGCCTGTCGAGGTGATTGAAGAGAAGGCCGATGATAATGAAAAGTTGCAACAAATTGCCCAAAAACTGAAACAGGAAAGCCAACAAACGGATGCATCACAAGAAGAGGTCGTTGCAGTAGAACCTACGGCACTGACACCACCTGAGGCACCTTCAGAGCCAGCTCAAATCGCGCCCAAGCCTGAGCCCAAAAGTGCTCCTACCGTCGCCTCTATTCCCTCTTTTCCCAAAACAACACCCAATGTTGCGGTTGCTACCAAAGGCAAACACTATATTCAGGTCGGCTCATTTTCGAAGCTCTCGCCTTCTGATAACTTATTGAAAAAGATCGAGGCTTCCGGCCTTGCTTACACCTATCAAAAAGTCGATATAGGCGGCAAAACCAACACCAAGGTCCTGATCGGTCCGTTTGATACGGATGCTCAAGCACGCAAAGCACTTCAAGGCGTAAGACAGACGATTGAACCCGGCGCATTTTTAACGAAGGTATGATGTGATCCACGCTACGCAATTCACGCTCGATCAATTTGCACCGATTGCCGTCTACCAAAAGCTCAAATCGCTCTATCCTGATGAAGTCACCTTTCTCTTTGAAAGTGCGAGTAATTCGGGAGGGAATTACAGCATTGTCATTATCGGAGCACGGGAGAGGCTCGTCTATCGAGACCAAAGCACCCACTACACAGATGCGACAGGTACCACCAATATTCTTTCGCTCTCTCCCTTTGAGTTTCTCAAAACATACTATCAGGCCATCGACCAAGGTTACTTTCACCAACGTGCCAAAGAGCTAGGGCTGGGCTATATTGACGGCTTTATCGGCTTTATCGGCTACGATATGGTTAAAGTTTTCGAACCGGTATTGGATGGCTTCATGGCACATCTCGTCGATGAGATGCAGACACCTGATATGGATTTGATCCTACCTAAAATGGTTGTCGTTTATTCACACAAAAGCCATCAAGTCACCCTTTTAAGCGCACAACATAGTGACTCCTTCGCACCAATCGAAGCAGCATTGAAGTCGCGCTACGACTACACACCGCTTAAGCCGATGGAGCACGATCTCGGAGGTAGCTATGCCTTTGACAAGGCACATTTTTTTGATATGGTGGACCGTTCCAAAGCGATGATCCGCAGCGGGGATGTTTTTCAGATTTTGATGACCAACCGCTACACCCATCATGCCGATGTTGATCCCTTTAGCTTCTACCGTATTTTACGCACCAAAAACCCCTCGCCTTACATGTACCTCATGGAATATGAAGGGTACAGTATCGTCGGCAGTTCACCTGAAGTGATGATACGCCTGCATGATGGTGAAATCTTACTGCGTCCCATCGCCGGAACCCGCAAACGCGGCACCACCAAAGAGCGTGATCGCGAACTTGAAGAGGAGCTTTTGGGTGATCCCAAGGAGCGCGCCGAACACCTAATGCTCATCGATCTTGGGCGCAACGACGTAGGGCGCGTTGCCAAAACCGGCAGCGTCAAAGTCGAAAATATGATGCACATCGAACGCTACTCCCACGTTATGCACATTGTCACCGACATTATCGCTACACTGCGTGAAGAGAACGATATGTTCGATCTACTCGCCGCAGTCTTCACGGCAGGCACTATGACAGGTGCACCGAAGATCCGCGCAATGGAGCTGATCGCGGAGTTTGAAGGACTCAAACGCGGCTTTTACAGCGGCACCATCGGCTATTTCGGTTTTGATGGCAATATGGACAGCGCTATCACCATTCGAACCGCCTTGATCCAACCCGGCACCATCATCTTGCAAGCGGGTGCGGGCATCGTGGCCGATTCCCAACATGAGCTTGAATACCTCGAAGTGCACAATAAGCTCGGCGCACTCATGAGCACGCTTGATGATCTGAAAGCATGAGTGACCTCTTCGCCATCTTCGGCCATCCCGTGGCGCATTCGCGCTCGCCACTGATGTACAACCATCTCTTTACTTCCTTACATGTAAAGGCCTGCTATACCCGAATCGATCTTCCTGATGGCAACATGCTCAAAGAGCGCTTTTGGGACCTCTCACTTCGTGGTGCCAATGTTACTGTACCACATAAAGAGGCCGCCTTTGTAGCTTGTGATGAAGTGCGCGGTTTTGCCCAAAAAATTGGTGTGGTCAACACCATCATCCGTGAAGCAGATCGTCTCATCGGCTACAACACCGATGCCGACGGATTTTGGTATGCCTTGCGCCATCTCAAAGAGTGTAAACGCATACTCATCATCGGTGCTGGAGGAACGGCCAAGTCGCTCTCTGTGCGTCTGTCCCAAGAGGGCTGTGATATCACGGTGCTCAACCGAAGTACGGCGCGTTTGGATTTTTTTAAAGATGCAGGATTCGCTTGTTTTGACTGGAACTCCTTCACCCCAAGCACGTATGATCTCATCATCAACACCACCTCTGCGGGCCTAACCGACACAGAGTACCCTGCCCCTTTGACGCTTTTGGAACCCACACTATCACGTGCCGGGTACTGCATCGATGTGATTTATGGCAAAGAAACCCCGTTTCTAAAACGCGCAAAAGAGATGCACAAACCGCTAATGAACGGTTCAGAAATGCTGCTTGCTCAGGGGGTGTTGGCGGCGGAGCTCTTCACCGCACACCGCTTCGAACGTAGCGTGATCGAACCGATCATGCGCGAGAGTTTTGCTTTTTAGGCGAGAAGAAGACGATAGCGCCCATCTGGGCTTTGGGGCAACTGCTTCAACACGCCTTCTTGCACCAGCGGCCCAAGCCCTAGTTGCATGTAACGCTTAAGCGTGGTAGCGTTGTTTTCCTGACGACGCGCATTGTCAGGATAGAGCGCGATCAACTCTTCGACGTCAAGTGCTCGGCCCGCCTCTTTGAAGATGGTGACGATCTCCGCACCCAACTCTTTTTGCAGTGTATTGATCGCTTTTTGCATCTCTTTAGCCTGCTGTTTATCGATTGATTTACGTCCCATAACTCGCTCCAAACTTTTTGGAATTATACCGATCTTCGGCTATACTTCGCTTCATATGCGCTCATTTCAGAATCTTCTTGTTCTTCAGAACCTCTATCGGCTTCGCGCACTGGGTTGCACCTACAGCGACCCGATCCTCATCAATCTGCCAAGTGCCGATCCCCTGCCCAGCCAGTATGACCAGCTCTGTAGCCTGATCGGTAACTGCCATTTGTGTGATTTAAGCAAATCGCGTACCCAGAGTATGAGCGGCTATGGTGACCCAAATGCAGACCTTATGATTCTTGATGCCTTCGTCTCTACCGCCGTCGATGAGAGTAAGCAATACTACGCCGGACACTCTGGCTCAACGCTCAAAAAGATGATCGAAAACGTTCTAATGCTTGATACCCGTCAAGTGTTTATCACCCACGGCGTCAAATGCAAACCGCTTGGCACCCAGCTCCCCTCTGAGAGTGAAATCCAGAGCTGTCAATCTTATCTGTTCAAACAGCTTGAATTGATCAAGCCCAAAATCATCATGCCCCTCGGCGGAGAAGCCTACGAGATACTCACCGGCGACACGACCCCTTTTGAGCAGGTGCGCGGGCGGGAGATCCCTTTTGGGCAGATCACGGTTATTCCCATCTACCATCCCGCCTTTTTGTTACGCAACCCTTCGCTCAAAAAAGTGGCCATGCAAGACCTCCAAAAAATTCGGGAGCTATTATGAAGAGTGTCGTTTTACTCCTACTACCGCTTTGGCTTTTGGCCCAGAGTCATCTGATTTCACCCATTCCCCTGCCCAAAACCTACGTTCTCAATCTCGAAACCGATCCTTGCGACACTGCCTGCCTACAAGAGCATCTCCAATACGGCAATATCTTCTCATTTCTTGCCCGTAGCGACCATAAGCTTACCGACGAGCTCCTCGATCAAGCACGCATGGTGCATGCAAACCTTTTTAATATGAACACCTCCCCCATCGGCGGAGGAGATTTTCGTATTGCTCTGCTTTTGCCGCATCGTCAAATCGGTCGTTACGCCCAATCCACTGCGCAATCGATTTTTGCCTACCTACTGGCTCAAAACAGCCAATATGAACTCAAAAGTTTCCGTATCGAAGACGAATCGGCCCCGCGAATCGCCGATGCACTCCAACAGATCAAAGCGGAGGGCTACCGTTTTGTGATCGCTCCGCTCACCCTCGAAGGAGCGCAAAACCTCTGCACACTTGATTTCTCGCTCTCCATCTTTGTTCCGACCGTGCATAAAAATGAGATTACCGAGCCTCACCCCGACCTGCTCTTTGGTGGCATTGATTATGAAGCGCAGCTCGAAGCTCTTCTGGCACAAGGCAGCCATTCTCTGGTGATTTTTTATGATGAATCCCCACTTGGTCGAAAGCTCAGAGCCCAAACGCAAGAGCACTACATACGATCCAAAGAGCAGACCCAACACGCTCCTCGTGTCTACAGCTACGGCATCGATCAGAAAAGCTCCAATCTCAAGCATCCGCTCCACAACAACCCCGCTTTCGAAGGCGCCACCTTCGTGCTCAACACGCCCGTTGTCAAGAGCGCTATGGTCATGTCACAAATGACCCTTTATGAAGTCAACGCTTCCAATATTCTCTCCACCCAGATCAATTATGATCCGCTGCTCCTGACGATGACCCAATATCAAGACCGCAAAAATATGCTCATCGCCAGCGGCATCACCGTCTACAATGCGGTTATCAGCGAAACCAATATCCTGCTGGGCAACGATATCAACTACGACTGGATCAACTACGCCACCACCATCGGTATCGATTATATGCGGCATCTATCGTTGGGCAGCGAACGCGAGTACCCCGCTGAGATCATTGATGCTCAAGTACACTATCCCGTCAAGCTCTACGCTCCAGGCTATGCTACATTCGAACCACTAAGCAATTAACGCCGCCTAACCCATCGCTCAAAAAAACGGGTCGGATCGAGCATAGAAGGAAGCGCCATACCCTCTGCGAGGTGACGCGCCATCTGTTGTGCCAAATATGGCCCCAGCACAAAACCGTACCCTCCCACGCCATTGAAGAGCGATAGATTCGGATAATAGCAATACTGCGCACGATCATAACGCCTCCCAGACCTCAACCCCGGTAGGCTTAAGCGCGTCGCTTCGGCGTCCACCAGCGGCCCTAATAGCGGCAGGTAGTCATTGGATCCCGAACGAAGCCCCGTATAGTCGCGCAGCACATCGACATGTTCAAGCGTAACGCTTTGCGCTGCCTTGCGCAAAAGCTCCAGGCGCCCCGCTTCGATATCATAAGGCTCAAAACTGTACTGGGGATGATAATGCACATCATGGGTCGCTCCGATGGCACTGCGCCCCTCAAACGTCGCCGCAACTGAGAGATACTGATGCAGATGATAAGGGAGTCTGGTTGTTGTCGTGATGTCGATGCGGTGCCCCCAAATGCCGCGTAGCGAGACA
This sequence comes from Sulfuricurvum sp., assembly GCA_022729835.1. Lineage (GTDB taxonomy): Bacteria > Campylobacterota > Campylobacteria > Campylobacterales > Sulfurimonadaceae > JAFGUB01. Next base: position 7,707 of record DZBC01000084.1, read on the forward strand.
TACGGAAGCTCCAAGATGGGACGATACGCCCCGATGCAGAGCACCACTTTTTTGGCCTCGAAGTGATCGAGCAGACAGTGTGTAGGCTTACATGTAAGGGTTTTGACCTCATGAACGACGAAATCCGCACCCTCTGCCATGGCACGACACACCTGCGCGGCATCGACTAGGGCGCTGCGCTCTAGCATCACCGATGCAAGCGCGGGCCGTTGTGACAGAAGCGATTGCGCTTCACTCGAGAGGGCACAGGTCTTTAAAGCCGTATGCTCTCTAAAGTGCTCGATCTTATCGTTTTGCGCCGGATCGGTGCTTACATGTAAGAGCGGCGCAAAGCGCGTGAGGTGGGGAAAATGGGAAGCGTAAAACTCCAGCGCGAACAAAAACGCCTCTTCGCTCAGCGCTTTGAGTTCGCCCTCTTTGGCGATTTTTGGCGATACGAACGCTCCGGCTGCGCCGCTGCCGCCCGCTGCAATCCCCACGGCATCGAGCAGCAGTACCCGTTGACCTGATCGGGTCAGAAAAAAAGCGAGCGCCGATCCGGTGATACCGGCACCGACGATGGCAACGTCATACACTGATTTTTTTGATATCTGCGATATAGAGCAGTGCTTGATAGATGCTGCCCACAAGCGCTCTTCGGTTTTGACGCAGCGCCTCGTCTTCGGCATTGACCATGACCCCGTCAAAGAAGGCATCGAGCTGAGGCTTGAGCGAAAAGAGCGCATCAAGCCGCTCCTCATACCCCTCAAACGATCCTGCGCACACCACCACAAACGCCTCATAAAGCGCACGCTCAGGTGCTTCGACCAAGAGCGATTCGTCTACATGTAAGGATGTGGTATCCATATCTTTCGTGATGTTGGCGACCCGCTTGAAGGTCGAAAAACGCTCCGCAAAACCGTCGCTGCTCACAATCGCGTTGACGGCGCGGATCTTACGGTCGATGCGTTCAATCGGCAAAGCAGCCTCATCCGAAGCCCCCAGCACCGCTTCGATGACGGAGGGGTTGACGCCGTAAAAGCCGAACAGTCGCTCTTGAATGAAGGTGCGCAGATTGGAGACAAAGCGCTCATCGTGCGCATAAAGACCCTTGAACGACTCGATCACCTCGACAAAATCAAACTCCAAACGATACGCCAGAATGATGCGTATCAGGCC
>DZBC01000085.1 GCA_022729835.1 Sulfuricurvum sp.
TTTGCCCGATTTGACTTGGTTGACCTCTTCGGCGTCCTGACGCAGACTCTTAAACGGCCTGTCCGCGTAGTACAGACCCGCTGTAGCGCTCACACCATACAGCGGAGCCGTTTTATAGATGAGGCTACCGCCGATACCAAACGCTTTATTGTTGGCATCCGTATCTTCTTTGGTATCCCACTGAAACCAGTTGGTGCGCAGGCGTCCGTAGACCTCACCCTTTGAAAACGCTTCCGTGAACGTTGAAGCCGGAGCCGGCAAGAGGTTATAGCTTTCGTTCATGTTTGCTTTGAGGGTACGCTTGGGCTTAGCCTCTTCAGCCAGAGCCACCGCGCCCAGCGCACAGATGAGCGCCGCGACGGCGCTGATTTTTACCATTGTCATATTCACTCCTTAAGTGTTTAAATTATGCTTTGCAGCTTTTAGCACCTACGCTCGGGCAGCCGCAATCATAGTCGAGAATGTGCACGTTACTCTCATTGCTCACCTCAACCACCTTCTTGCGTTTGATATAGTCGCGTACCACGTCATAGACGGGGCGAATCTTCTTCTCTTGCAGGTTGGCACCCGCGCTTTGCAGGTTACCGCCCCACGAAGAAACCACATAAGTCTTCTTAGGGTCAAGCAATTTACCGCCGACCATAAGCTTGCTAATACGCTTACCCGGTGCATTGCTGACGGATATATCATAGCTAACGCCACCTAAACGACTCATATCACCGCCTTGCTGATAGAGCGGATTGTCGTTGAAAACATTGTCCGCAATATCCTCAAGCAACTTGGCGATATGATCGCCTTTAAGCTCGAAGGTGTAGACGTTAGGGTAGGTCACGCCGCACATCTCATAGACATTGTCCATCAAGATATCATCTCCGGGCAGTACCGTGGTGCCCCAGCGATAGCCGGGGGTAAAGCTGATATCGCACTTCATCTCATCCATCACCGCATCGTTGATGAGCTGATCAAACGTCGAGAAGAAAGTGTCGCGCTTGTAGAGCAGCCCCTTCGTTTTGCCCAGCACTTCGTTCATCTCTTTATCAAACGGTGCGTAAAGTTCATTTACCAGCTTAACCCCGGCAGGATCGGCGGGGATAATGTTGGAAGCGACGGGAATGAGTTTGTACTCATAGCCATGCACTTTGCCGCCGCGTGCATCAATATCCAGACGCCCGACGTATTTACCGTGGCTACCTGCGATCATAATCGCACAACCGTTGATCACGATGGGTTTGGGCGAAGGGTCATGCGTGTGGCCGCTGAGGATAAAGTCGATACCGTTTACCTTTTTGGCCACCTCCTGATCGACGCTAAAGCCGTCATGCGAAAGCACCACGACACAATCCACCTTGTGCTCACTTCTAAGCTCATCAACATACGCTTGAAGTGTATCGGTACGCAGACCGAAGCTCCACCCTTGCGTGAACTCCTTGGGGTTCGCCGTAGAGGTGAAGGGGAAGGACTGGCCGATGATACCGATCTTGGCGCCGCCGCGCTCTTCGATGGTGTAAGGCTCAAAAATCAGCTCTTCATACTCCTCCGCAAACGGATCGTCGCCGACCACATTTTGGGAGATGAACTTACCCTCAAGCATCCCGATAAGCTCTTTGACGCGCTCTTTGCCATAGGTGAACTCCCAGTGACCGACCATCACGTCGATGCCAAGGTAGTTTTGCGCCTTCACAATCGCTTCGCCGCGTGTTTTGAGCGCCACACCCGTACCTTGCCATGTGTCGCCTGAGTCGAGAAAGAGCACCTTCTCAGCCCCACGACTCTTCTTGATCTGATCGACCAGTGTTTTCATGTGCGCGACGCCGCCCATTTTGCCAAACTTGTGCGCCAGCGCTTCAAAATCCATATGGGTATCGAAGTAGGCATCAAGCGAGCTTGGCTCAAGACCATAATACTTAGCAAATGCCTCTCCACACAAAAAGCCCGGCGTACCGTTGAGCTCGGGCGCCGAGATCAACGTCGAAGGCTCACGCCAGTACATCGGCTTGATGTGAGCATGCATGTCGCAAATGTGCAGCAGCGTCACATTGCCCGTCGCTTTGAAGTCGTAGAGATCCTTCAAGGTGATGTCGGCAGGATTTTTGCTGCTGATCGTGGTGGCAAAGCCATTGCTCACGCTCACCAGCCCCAGCGCTGCCGCGAGGTGGAGAAAGTCTCTTCTTGATACGTCCATAATGCCCTCCTATCGCTTCAGACCGGGAATGGCGATCTCTTTACCTTTGGCCACATGGGTCACATAGACTTCAAGGGCGTTCATCTCGGGTGAACCCATCGGAATGACCGCGAGCAGCGCATTTTCCATACAGCCTTGAAAACGCTTTTGCAGCGTGGTCAGGTTGGATTTGGTCATACGGTACGCGGGCCATGTCGCCGCCGCTTTATTGGCTTCGCTGCCCAGATCAGGCAGGGGCTGCGTGCGCAGGATCGATCCGATCACCGCAGGCGCGTGGCAGCTCATACACGAAAGGCCGCGTCCGCCGCGCTGCTGGTTAAAGACCACATCACCCAAAGCGTAGGCTTTTTTCATGTGTTCATTGGCATTGATGTCGATGCTCACAGGCAGACCGTTAGAGAGCGATTTGACATACGCGCCCATCGCCGCCATCTCTTTGCTTTTGAGTGCGAGCGGCTTTTTGCCCGCCTCCGCCATCGCGCCTTGAAGCACCTGCTCTTGGCTCGCTACCATGCCAAGTTTCTCGATATAACGCGGAAAGCCCGAGAGGTACACCGCCAGCTCTTCCGCTTTGACACCCAGAAATTTAGCGAGCGCCTCCTCAGAGCCGATATTGGCTTCAAAAAGCTCGCCGCCCCAGGCGATATCCATATCCGCCGGATTGTGCTCCAGCATCTCCTCATACATGGCGCGGTCCGCGTCGCTCATCGCAAACTGATCGCCGCCGAAGGCCAAAACACCCAGCAGCGCACTTGCCAAAATGATCTTTTTCATTGTTTAAGCCTTTGGCGTAATCTTGGTGCCGTTCTCATTGGCTTCACCTTTGGTATCGGTGAATGCGACCTTGATCTCACCCGCTTCACTCACTTTGTAGCTGATGGTGTAGACCGGATTGGTCGAGAGCGACTCCCATGATTTGATGGTCGTAAAGGGAGTTCCGTTGAAGCTGAACTTCACGTCGTTGATGTAGTGCGCCGGGATCAGCTTGCCGCTCTCCTTGTCTTTGCGCAGACCGGTTTCCATTGGGTGCATCACCATCAGGCTCACTTCGACGACGTCACCGACTTTGTATGTTTTTGGTTTGATTTTGACCAGAGATTTTGTTGCCATCTTATTTTCCTTTATTTTCTTTTTTTCTTAGGGTTACATGTAAGGCCAAAATCAGCCGCAGCCGCCGATGGTTACTTTGACGTTTTGTGCCGCGCTCAAGAACTCACCTTTGCTGGTCACGACCAGCGCCATCACATCCTGAGAGCTTCCGAGTTTTACGCGGGTAGAGAAGCTGGCCGTGCCGTTAGCAGGGGTCAGCATGACGTCCGCGCAGCGCACGTTGGAGTTTTTGGTAGCGAAGATGTGAATCGCTTTGACGTGATCCTCTGCGCTCATCGGAGAGTCAACGGTGACGCTTACGGGAACGACCGCGCCGTTTTCGGCGATTTCGGGAGCCTTGAGTTGCACTTTGTCAGAAGCGCTCACGCTCTTGCCGCCGGTGATCGCCTTGATGGCGGTGTCGAGATCCATTGCGTTTGGCCCTTTGGGCGCCTCTGCCGAAAAAGCCAGTGAAGGGCTTACCACCGCCGCAGCGGCACCGGTCATCATGATTCCTTTAAGAAACGATCTTCTTTGCATTGTTGTTCTCCTTATTTTTTGATAGATACGACATACGAAGCGATGTCGCAGATTTCGCGCTCGTTAAAGAGCCCGGTGGTTAGATTGATGGTCATGTGCGTCTTTGCATTGTCGATACGCGCATCGGCGATCTTTTGATAGACGAACTCATGATTGCGTGTACCGGTTTTGATGAAAAAATCGTGGTAGTTGCTCAGGTCAGGCCCGATGTTGCCGCCGCCTTTGGCTTTTTCAATGTTGTGACAGGCGACACAGTTGCCGTACTGCTTGAAGCTGCCGTCGGCAAGCTTTTTGCTCAGCCCTTTTGGTGCATCCTCTTTGGCACTCTCTCCGTTGAGATTGTGGAAAATATAGGCACCGCGCGCAACCGCATCGGCATCGCTCGAGATACAGCCCTCAGGCATCTTGTAGACTTTGGCCGGCCCCGTCAGATCTTTTTTGATAATCTCCGACGCATTGGGCACTTCGACAGCGCTGCGCAGATCCGCAGCACTTACCAGCGTCATCCCAAGCGCCACCGTCATCATCAATGACTTCCTCATGAATCACCCTCCTTTGATTGATGAGGGCATGGTAACGGTTGTGTGTAAAATTAGTGTAAAAATTCGTAAAAGAAGCAAAACAATCTAATCGTATCTTTCGTAGCCACATGCTACACTAACGCAACTCAAAGGCCACGAGGAATCATCATGCGTGTGTTACTGTATCTCATCATCACAACCGTTGCTCTGTTTTCCCAAACGTTTACGACGTCGATCAATCATCAGCAAGTCGTCTATACCCTCTCGGACACGCTTATAGCGCGCACGCAAGACCAAACCCAACCCTTTTCATTTCGCGCACTTCTGCGCGACCCCTCGCCGCTTCCGACCGATTACCGACCCAGACTCAACCGTATGGCTTCCAAAAAGACCAGAAGCGGCGTCAATCACTTCACCATCAACTATCTTCCCGCCGGCACTACTGATATCGGCGGCGAAACGTGCGTTGCTTTTCCGACACAAGCACAAGCGGTCTTCAACTATGCCGCGCAACTGTGGTCGGCCATGATCGAAACCAACGTTCCCATCATTATCGATGCCTGCTGGACTGACTTGGGTGATCCCAATATTCTTGGCTATTCAGGTTCAAATGCGTTGCGCAATTTTGGAGCGGGCACTCCAGACACCTTTTATAACTACTCACTTGCCAACGCGCTCTCTGGAACCGATCTGCGACCCAGCAATGCCGACACCGCGATTACCTACAACAGCACCTTTAACTGGTACTACGGACTTGATGGTAACACGCCCAACGACCAGATGGATCTACTCACCGTCGTCATGCACGAGATGGCACATAGCCTCAACTTTAGCGGGTTTATGGATTACGGCACGGACGGCGGCTGGTGTAGTGCCGCCAATGCCGGTTGCTATCCAGACTATCCGGGCATCTGGGATCGTTTCGTTACCAACAGTAGCGGCACACCGCTGCTCAATACCCCCAACGACTCTGCCGCTATGGGAACCCTACTGCTCTCAGGAAATCTCTATTTTGACGGTGCAAACGCCAAAGCCGCCAATGGCAGCAGCCGTGTCAAACTCTATGCTCCGGCCGTATGGGCACCCGGATCAAGCTACTCTCACCTTGATTATGATACATTCAACAACACACCCGATCAAATGATGGTCTATGCCGTCTCCGATGGCGAGGCAATCCATGATCCCGGCGATATCGTTCTAGGTATGCTCCAAGATATGGGCTGGACACTTGATGCTCCTATCGCCAGTTCATCTAGCAGTATCGCCGCGTCATCAAGCTCTTCTAGCTCGGTTATAACCTCAAGCTCTTCAAGTTCGGTGATTGCTTCTAGCTCGTCTAGCGCGGTGAGCAGTTCAAGCTCTTCAAGCAATCCCGCCAGCTCTTCGAGTTCAAGTTTTTCAAGCAGCAGTGTATCAGGCCTACTCACCTGCGCCAATGAACCGCTTTATAGCGCCTCTGTCGTTGATAGAATCATCAACGGAAGCAAAGTACCAGCACCTGATTCCAAATGGAAATCCATCGTTGCACTCCTAGGCACAGTCTACAATAACTCTTACGATAACCAATTCTGCGGCGGCACTCTGATAGACCCCTCTTGGGTTTTAACTGCCGCACACTGTATCTATGATGCAGGCTCAGTGACATTGCCCGCATCGCTTCGGATCGGATCGCATGACTACAATTTAAGTACCATGAACACCGTACACACAGTCAAGCAAATCGTGATGCATCCATCCTATGATGATCCAAGCAAAAACAATGATATCGCCCTCATCGAGCTCAACACGCCCATCACCGATATCACCCCGATGACCCTCGCACGATCCAATCCCTTGACATCCGATACATGTACGATGGTAGCAGGATGGGGCAATATGTCGCAAAGCGGTGAATTATGGCCCGAAGATCTTATGGAAGTCGGTGTACCCCTTGTGAGCAGCCAAACATGCTCAAGTATCTATAGCACTACGTCCAACATGATCTGTGCCGGCTATCTCAACGGCCAATACGACTCATGCCAAGGCGATAGCGGCGGGCCGCTTATCATCTCGGAAAACGGGGTGCTCAAGCAGGTCGGTATCGTCAGTTTTGGTACGGGCTGCGCCTTGGCGGGTTATCCCGGTGTCTACACCAAGGTGCAAAACTACATCGGATGGATTGAAAACTATGTCGATCTTTCCAACCAATCCATCAACCCCTCGATTCTACTCTACCTACTCAACTGACGCGCAAACCTTACATGTAAGCTTACATGTAAGGCGCTAGTGAAGCAGATAGATCAACAAAGCCGGATTGGAGCCGACCCACTCATACGCGCCGATATCATAACCGCGCCCCCACGGGCGATGAATACCGCGCTGGTCGGTGGGGAAGCAGCCATCCGCTACGGCGGCATCAATCGCCACAGAGGTTGGCCGCAACCGATGGGTCGGCGTTGCTCCTCCGTAATAGCCGAGTAGATCAAGCTGAGGATCAGTATTGACCCAATCGCCCGATGCGTCAAAGGAGCAGGTATTCGCATCTTCGAGATTGTGGCCTGTAGAGTTCATATCCAGATTTGCTTTGCAGTTGAGCATCCCATAGTGATAAGCGATAATGGAATTGGCAATGGTCAAGCCAGCACTTTCATTGACAATCCCACCACCACCGCCTGTAGGTGTGGTGTTGTACGCAATGGTACAAAAAAGAATCGTCATCGTTGCATTGTTCACAATCGCGCCGCCGTTACTCGCCGCGCTGTTACGACTAAAGGTCGAATTGTTGAGATTCGTCGTACCATAAGAGAGCAACGCTCCACCCGCCACCGTCGCGTTGTTTTCGTAAAAGGTACTGCGGTTAACAGTCAAGGCACTGTTGGAAAAGATCGCTCCGCCTCTAGCGGCACTGTTACCCTGAAAAATAGAGTCGTTGACCACGGCGCTACTGAGATTTTTCAAAGCTCCTCCTACATCGTTGCCTTCGGTGCCGCCTACTTCATTACCGATAAATCGCGTCCGATAGAGAGAAAGCCCGGCATCCGAAAATGACCAGTTCAAAATTCCCGCGCCGCCGCTATCGCCTGAGAGAGCCATCCCATTTTGAATCGTTAGATCGCTGATCGTGATGGTGGTGCCAGAGGTGAAATTGAGCAGATGAAACACCCGATCCACATCATTGGCATCAATGATGGTTCGATCCATCCCCGCACCCTGAATGGTTACGGCTTCGGTGATATCCAAATCACCCTGCGTCGCGACGTCTTCACCTCTTCCTGTGATACTCAGGCGGTACGTACCGACCCCCAGCGTGATCGTATCGACGCCGTCGGTCTCATTGGCCTGCATCACCGCCGCGCGGAGCGAACATTTGAGCGCCGCGTCTTGACAAAGCCCATCGGCAAGGTTGGCATCTACTGAATCACTCGTCACATTGACACTAAAAGTCGCTGCCGCCAAGGGCAACGACAAAGCCGCTAGAACCGTTTGAAAAGCCATGACGCGTAACATCCGAACTCCTTTGGGATTCATTCACACGCAATATAGCACCGAAGGGCTTTAGAGGTATTGATGCAGGGACAACCGATCATCACCGCTTAGGATAAAAGCATATACCCCATATTTTTGACGTTATCGATGCGCACGTCCAGCTTCTTACGCAGTTTTCCAATCACGTTGCGCAATGTGCCCTCGCTGATCTCTTCGGGGTTTTCCCACAAAAGCGCGAAAAAAGTCTCATGCGGCACTACATTGCGGACATTGCGGACCAAGAGCGCAAAGGCGGTACGCTCAAAAAAAGAGAGCGCAATCACCACCCCATCTTTGATAATACACCCTTCCTCATTCACGCTGTAAACAAAGTGCTCTTGCACTTTGGTAGTCAAACGACTTTTGGCAATCATCAGCGCCGCCGAAACATCGGCTTCACTTGCAGGCTTGATCACATAAGAGAGCGGATAGAGTTCTGTTGCCTCCGTGATCGTCTCCATATCTTTGTAGGCGGTCAAAAAGAGAAACTCAACTCCATTGGCCCTAAGCAGCCTTGCGACATCAATACCGTGGCGCGAACCTTTGATGTTGATATCAACCACCGCACACTCCGGCAAATCCCGCTCAAGCAGGCTTTTGGCTTCATCATAACTTTGCACGATGGAGACAACCTCGATCCCCAGATCGACGGCTATCGTAGCGATAAATTCAGCCACAAGCCAATCGTCTTCGACAATCAGTAAACGCACACTCACACCTCGCAAACAGCAAATTGGATACGCACTGAGTGCTCATCGGCGCTGATCTCTCCGTCCATCTGACGGACAAACGCGCGTATCATAGGCCAGCCCAGCTTAAGAGAACCGTACACATGCTCTTTCGATGCTTCAAGTGCACTACGGTGATCGTATCCGTCGCTGTAGATCATCACAGCATATGCGCCCTCATTTTTAATATTTACCCGTATCGGCGCCAAATCTGCCGAAGCGTATTTGACATGGTTCGCCACCAGTTCGTTAAAAATCAGCCCCAACGCAACCGCATGA
>DZBC01000086.1 GCA_022729835.1 Sulfuricurvum sp.
TTTTTTGAGGTGATGGGCATTATGCGGCGCGAGAAGGTCGATGCGGTGATTAGCGTCGGCGGCTACTCTGCCGCTCCCGCCTCTTTTGGCGCCAAGGTACTGGGCGTGCCCCTGTATATTCATGAGCAAAATGCCGTAGCCGGACGGCTCAACACCCTGCTGCGTCCCTACGCCAAAGCCTACTTCTGCTCGTATGATGAGCGTAGCCCGCTGAGAGACTACCCTGTGGCAAAGCGCTTTTTTGAGACCGCTCGGGTACGCCAACAGATCGAGACTGTGATCTTTCTAGGTGGTTCTCAAGGGGCGCGTTTTATCAACGATTTGGCGCTTGAGCTAACACCGATACTGCACTCTAGAGGGATTCACATCATTCATCAATGTGGCGAGAATGACTATGAACGGGTCGCAAAAGAGTATGCCAAACTGGGGATAGAAGCGGAGCTCTACGGCTTTAGCGACGCCTTACATGTACTGATGGCGCGCGCCGATCTGGCTATTGCGCGCGCGGGAGCGAGCACGCTTTGGGAGCTGTGCGCCAATGGCCTGTGCGCTTTTTTTATCCCGTATCCGCACGCGGCGGGCGATCATCAATACTACAATGCAGAGTTTTTGCGCACCAAAGGGCTGGGCTGGATGCAGCGCCAAGAAGACATCCATACGGCATCGCTTGTGGGCCTACTGGATGAGTCACTCGAAGAGCGAAGCCGCGCCCTTATGGAGATGGTAAGTCCTGATGGTGCGCAACAGATAGTCGCCTATATCGCCAAAAGCACAAAAAGAGGATAGCCCTACTCCTTTAAGTCCCCTTACGCTACCATCAACTTCGATGTAAATTTCACAAGAGGAGTTCGTCATGGCTAAACGTGGTAATTCAATCATTAGAGGTATCGAGGTTTCTCAGATCATAACGTTGCTGAACAAGGCCTACGCGGATGAGTGGCTGGCCTACTACCAGTACTTCATCGAAGCCAAGGTGATCAAAGGGCTGATGAAAGATGCGGTGATCGCCGAGCTGACCCTGCACGCCGCCGATGAGCTGCGCCATGCGACGATGGTGAGCGATCGGATCGTGCAGCTTGGCGGTACGCCCTTGCTCAGCCCGCAGGAGTGGTATGCGCATACCAATTGCGGTTACGATGCGCCCAATGACTTCGATGTGGTGGCGATTTTGCATGATGCGATCAAAGGGGAGCAGTGCGCGATCAGTACCTACTCCTCCATCGCCGATCTACTCAAAGACAAGGATATTGTCACCTACAATATGGTGTCACAAATTCTTGCCGATGAGGTTGAACACGAAGAGGATCTGCAATCCTTACATGATGATATCGCGGAGTTTGTCGAAAGCCTTAAAGGGAGCCTCAAATGACGTCGTATTAAACCTACCATTGCAATAAATCCGGCAACGAAGCCGGGACATCACGGTCGCTTAGCCGTGCTTGGTTATAATGCGCCATCTTACATGTAAGGGTTCACATGCTTGCACAGATGGCGCAGTGGTTGGTGGATACGATCTTTGATTTGGGGTATTGGGGCATCTTTTTGCTCATGACCATCGAGAGTTCGTTCATTCCGTTTCCGAGTGAAGTGGTGTTGATTCCGGCTGGATATCTGGTGAGCAAGGGTGAGATGAACGGCATCTTGGTGATGTTTGCAGCCATTACCGGATCGCTATCAGGCGCTTTTATCAACTACTTTGGGGCACTTTGGATTGGGCGGCGCTTGCTGGAGCGCTATGGGCGTTATGTGCTGATCAAGCCCGAAACCCTGCACAAAATGGACGTTTTTTTTCGCGATCACGGCCCTATCTCTACCTTCACAGGACGTCTTATTCCTGCAGTGCGTCAACTTATCTCCATCCCTGCGGGCTTATCCAAGATGGATTTGCGTCTCTTTTCGCTCTACACGGCGCTTGGAGCGGGTATCTGGAGCTTGATTCTGGTGGTGCTGGGGTATGTGATGGGCGAAAATGAAGCGCTCATCAAAGCGTACTTACCGCAGATTACTTTAGGCGCGGTTGCTGTGGCGGTATTGCTTGTTGCGGTTTACATGTACCGCCACCGACGAAAGAGCAAACAGAGCTAGAACGCGTATTTGCGCTGAAGGTAGCGCAGGCTATAAGGCAGTAGCTTTTGGCGCTGCGCGGGTTCAAGGGTGCCAAAAGATCGGATCGTTTTGCGACACTCCGGGCTTTGGCAGTGACACTTCATATCGAAGAGCCCATCATCAATCGAGGTGCTGTAGTCCCATGTCAGCTCCTCTCCCCTAGCGATATCACGGTGGTTGATCAGTACCGCTTCCCCCTCAAAAAAGGAGAGGTTCGGTGTGCAGGCATGGTTAAGAAAGCAGGTTGGGTCGCTCTCGTCAGCTTCTCTGGTGCCCAAAAAAAGCGCCTCATCAATCTGAAAAGCGTAGTAAGCGTCATCCATCTCATGTAGCGCGATCTCTTCACCGCTGCGCATATCGATATGGAGTGAGCTTTTGGGAATCGGTTCTAGTGCGATGACGCGTCGATAACCGCCCTCATCTGAGATGGCGAGTCGTCGCATTAAAAGCCCTTGATATTGCGAAACTGTGCGATTTCCGCTTCGACCATCTCGTAGATCATAATTTCGTAGATCTGAGCAACCATATGTGGATTCAGCCCAAGAGTGAGGGCTTTGTGGCGGACACGCTCAAGCACGTATTCCATGCGATCTGGCGCTTTGATCTCATCGACACTCTGCTTGAAGTGCGCAGCTTGCTTGACGTAGTTATTGCGCAACGCCATCAGCTCGACGATTTGGGCGTCGATGGCATCGACTTCATTACGAACCTCTTCAAGGGTTTGACACGCTTTCATGCTACGCTCCTTCGGCCATTTTTACGCCATTATAACACTACGTTTGCTATACTCGCTCAATTTTTTTCACGTGAAAGAGTCATTATGGACGTTCGAGAAGCTTTTTTAAAATTTTTTGAATCCAAAGGCCATGCGCGCACGCCAAGCAGCCCTTTGGTGCCCGAAGACGCGACGCTATTGTTTACCAACGCGGGGATGGTTCCTTTTAAGTCGGTTTTCACCGGTGAGGTGCCTGTTCCTGCCAACCCCAGAGCTGTGTCGTGCCAAACCTGTTTGCGCGCCGGCGGCAAGCACAACGACCTTGAAAACGTCGGCCACACGGCGCGTCACCACACTTTTTTTGAGATGCTGGGCAACTTTAGCTTTGGGGACTACTTCAAGGAAGAGGCGATTGCTTATGCGTGGGAGTTCGTGACCGAGGTATTGAAGCTGCCCAAAGAGAAGCTTTGGGTGACGGTGCATGAGAGTGATGATGAAGCAGAGCTGATCTGGATGAAGCATATCGACAAGAGCCGCATTATGCGTCTGGGCGATAAAGACAACTTCTGGCAGATGGGCGATACGGGTCCGTGCGGTCCGTGTTCGGAGATCTTCGTCGATCAGGGCGCGGAGCACTTTAGCGGCCCTGAAGATTATATGGGCGGAGACGGGGATCGCTTTTTGGAGATCTGGAATCTGGTCTTTATGCAGTATGAGCGCTCCAAAGACGGCACCCTCACCCCGCTGCCCAAGCCCTCTATCGATACCGGAATGGGGCTGGAGCGGGTGAGTGCGGTGCTTGAAGGTGAGACGAGCAACTACGGTTCCAGCCTCTTTATGCCCATTATCCGCAAGGTTGAAGCACTGATCGGCAAGCCTTACATGTATGAGGGCGGCGCGTCGTACCGCGTCATTGCCGATCATATCCGCACCGTTACCTTTTTGCTCGCTCAAGGGGTGAATTTCTCTAACGAAGGGCGCGGTTATGTACTGCGCCGCATCCTGCGCCGCGCGGTACGCCATGGCTATCTGCTGGGCTTTGAAGCGCCTTTTATGTACAGCATGGTCTCTATCGTCGTCGCGCAGATGGGGGGAGCTTATCCGTACCTACGCGAGCGCGAAGCTGCGGTGGCAGAGCTCATTGAGCTTGAAGAGAAGGGCTTTTACCGTACCATTGCTTCGGGGATCGCGCTTTTTAACGAAGAGCTTGCACAAACGCAGGGCGTCTTTAGCGGCGAAGCGGCTTTTAAGCTGTACGACACGTTTGGCTTTCCGCTTGACCTCACCGAAGATATGCTGCGCGAAAAAGGCATGACGCTGGATTTTGAGGGCTTTGAAGTGTTGATGAAACAGCAACGCCAACGCGCCAAAGCGGCATGGAAGGGCAGCGGTGACGCGCATGTCGATGGGGATTTTAAGGCTTTGCTGGAGCGTTTTGGCGTCAACACGTTTGTAGGGTATCAAAGTCTCTCTGCACAGGGCAAGGTGCTTTCCCTTTTGGGCGAGGATTTTGGCTTGGTTGATGAGCTGCATGCACGTCAAAAAGGGTGGGTGCTACTCGAGCGCACCCCGTTTTATGCCGAGAGCGGCGGACAGTGCGGCGATATCGGTGTGATCGAGGGCTTTGCTACGGTACTTGATACCCGCAAGTTTCACGGCCTCAATCTCGCACACATCGAGACCACGCACACCCTCAAAACAAGCGTTACTGTGATCTGCAAAGTCGATCCGCTGCGCGCCGAAATCGCCAAGCACCACAGCGCTACCCACCTACTGCACGCCGCACTTTATGAGATGCTGGGCGCTCATGTCACGCAAGCGGGCTCTTTGGTCGAATCAAACCGCTTGCGCTTTGACTTTTCACATCCCAAAGCAATGAGCCGCGAAGAGATTTTGGCGGTCGAGGAGTGGGTGAATTACCGCATCGAACACGCGATCGCAGGCGAAACCCAAGAGCTGCCCATAGAAGAGGCCAAAAAGAGCGGCGCCAAGGCGCTCTTTGGCGAAAAGTACGGCGATACGGTGCGTGTGGTACGTTTTGGTGAGGATTCGGTCGAATTTTGCGGCGGTATCCATGTCGAGAATACGGCCTCTATCGGAATGTTTGTGATCACCAAAGAGAGCGGCGTAAGCGCGGGCGTGCGCCGCATCGAGGCGGTGTGCGGCAACGCGGCGTATAACCTCTTCAAACAGCAGCGCCATACCCTAGAGGATCTCGAGGAATCGGTCAAGAACCGCGATATTTTAGCCGGGATTGAGCGGCTTAAAGAGCAGGTGAAAATCCTCAAATCAGAACTCTCCGCCGCGCAAAGCGCCGCCAAAGAGGAGTTACATGTAACCATGGTCGGCGGCGTCGCGGTTGTGGTGGCAGAGATTGGCTCAGGCGATATCAAAGAGCGCATCGATGAGATCAAAAACGCTCACAACGCCGTGGCCGCCATGCTCTTTATGGTCAAAGACGATAAAGTAATGCTGGCCGCCGGCGCCAAAAATTGCGCTATCAAAGCAGGCGAGTGGATCAAACAGATCGCGCCCGTCGTGGGCGGTGGTGGCGGCGGAAGGCCGGATTTCGCGCAAGCGGGCGGTAAGGATGCAAGCAAGATCGATGAGGCCAAAGCCTCAGCGCTTGCATACGTAACGGAGCAGCTTTCATGAGTGATTTTTTTGCCGCGTATCAAGCTCCGATTATCTTTTTACATGTACTCAGTGCCGTTGTCTGGGTTGGCGGGATGATCGCCATTCGCTTTGCTGCGCACTATAGCTTTGCTCAGCTAGAAACACCTTTGAAGCTTGCCCGTACGGCGCATACTTTGCGCAACCTCTTTGCCATCGTTGTGCCTTTTGTGCTGATTTTGCTCATCACAGCGCTCATAATGGCGATCGCTATGGGCTTACACCACGGTGAACTGAAGCTGCTCGCCTTTGCCAAAGAGGGAATCTGGACCGTGATGGCACTCAATCTAGGCGCGATGATACTGCGACGCAACCAAGCGCAGCGATTTATTGACACGCTCGATTTTGCCGCAGCCGCTGCGCTGCTGGGGCCTATCGGTCGGGTGATGGTGCCGGTCAATATTGCACTGGGTGTGGTGGCCATCTATTTGGGTGTGATGCTCGGTCATTGATGCTGCGTCTGTGCTCTAGCTCGCAAACCCGCGCACAACTCTTGCACGAAGCCGGAATCGCTTTTGTGCGCTCTGGAGTCGATTATGATGAAGATGCCCTCGCCATTACTGTTCCAAAATCCTTTGTCTATCAGGCCACGCTGGGCAAATACCACGCCGCGCTGAGTGCTTTTGACTACCGCGAAGCGCCGCTGCTCGTCGCCGATACCGTTGTCACGGCGCAGGGCAAGCTGCTGCGCAAGGCCAAAGATGCGGACGATGCCAGAGCGATCCTCTTGACTCAAAGCGGCAGTGTGACTTCCATCCTTACATGTATGATCTATAAAAGCCACGCGCTCGAACTCATCGACCTCTCCGTAACCCACTACCTTTTTGACCCTTTTGATGATGAGCAGATGGAAGCGTATGTGCGCAGCGGCGATTGGCAGGGCAAGGCGGGGGCGTGTATGGTGGAGGGTTTTTGCAAGCGCTATATCCGCGAAGTGCGGGGATTTGAGAGTACGGCGATGGGGCTGAGCGTGGAGGTGCTGCGCGCATGGATGAGGTGATCAGCGAAGGGCGTTTGCGCGCTCAATTTTATGAAAGCTACTGGGATCGGGGGCGCTCTTATCGCTCTGATGTGCTCAATCTGGAGTGTGCGCACGATCATGAGCGCGTGCAGCTTCAGGCGCGGGTGCGCGGGTCGAGTTATACGCCTTATACATGTAAAATCGAATGCGTGCGCTCCCCGCTTCGCCTTATCGGGACGTGCTCGTGTCCAGTGGGGTACAACTGCAAGCACATTGCCGCAGTGGCGATGGTGGCGCTCTCCAAGGGCTGTTTTGAGCCGCCTCGCTCACCACGTGAAATCGCCCAAAAAAAGATCGATCAGTGGTTTGGTGCGCTGACGCCGCCGCAAGAGAGCAGTGAAGAGCAGGAGAGCGTTCAGTTTTTTTACACGCTACACTTTGGTGCAACAGGAGTGATCAAGCTAGAGCTGATGACGCGCAAGCTCCTTAAAAAAGGGGGCTTTGGCAAGGAGTATAGCGTCAACCTTGAGCGCTATCGGTATAACTACGCCTCACTTTCTGGAGTCAGTGCATCTGATGTGGAGCTGATCGCTTTGTATCTAAAGCTGCAGCCTCCCTATCACCTCTCCAACCCCATGGAGCTTGAGGGCATCTATGGAACGATTTTGCTGCAAAAGGCGCTTCAAAGCGGCAAATGTTACTTCAAAAAAGATCTGCTTACGCCGCTTGGTAGGGGAAGTGTGCGCACCTTTACACTTGGGTGGCGCAAATGGGGCGGAGAGCTGAAGCTGGAGTTTACATGTAAAGAGGCCAAAAGTGCTCAGCTACTGCTGCTTGAGCCATACATGTACTTTGATGTCAAAAGCCTTGAGATCGGTGATGCGGCAGGGGTCGATTTTGAGATGAAGATGGTGCGCTCTTTGCTCGCCATGCCCAAGATCGCAGAGGAAGACGCCGCGTACCTCACCAAGAAACTGCTGCTTGACTATCCTTACTTGAACCTTCCTCTGCCCAAAAGTGACGCCGTGAAGGTGCTGCGTGGGGTGAAACCTCACTTCACTTTGGAGCTTCTTGGGCGAAATGCACGGTTACATGTAACCTATAATGAACATCAGGTACAGCTTGGCAAGCCGCTACAGCGTGAGACGCTTTTTGCGGATGAGACACAGCTTGTCGTTTTGGAGCGCGACATGGAGGCTGAGGCGGCGGCGTTGGCACTGCTGCAAGAGCGTTATGCTCTAGTGGTGCAGCGCGGCGGTGATGCCCGCAGTGTCATGTTCACCTTGCCGCAAGGGACACAAGAGGCGCTTTCAAAATGGCATGGTTTGATGGAACAGGGCACTAATGAGTTGCGGGCAATGGGCTGGGAGGTGCGCATTGGTGAAGCGATGAGCTTTACTCCCGCTGAGTCGGTGGATGCGGCGCTTGAGGAGCAAAACGGCTGGTTTGATCTGCGTTTTGACCTACATGTAGGCACGGAGCGCTTTGGGGCGGCAATGCTGCTCGCACCCATTTTGCGCGAATACGACACCCTCGAAGCGATGCCCGAGATGCTCTATCTACAGCTCGATGCGCAGCGCTGCATCACCGTACCCAAAGAGACGGTAGCACCGCTGGTGGAGACGCTCTTTGCGCTCTTTGATACCTACGGCGCACAAGAGCACTACAAGCTACACGCCTATGACGCGCCGCTGCTACAGAAAATGGGGCGTACAGGGTTGGCCTTTGGCAGCAGCTCGCGGTTGCTTGAGATCGCCCAAAAATTGGATCACTTTGAGGGGATCGTAGAGGTGGCGCCGCCGCGTAGTCTAAGGGCCGATTTGCGCGATTATCAGCTCAAAGGCGTGGCGTGGTTGCAGTTTTTGCGCGAATACGGCTTTGGCGGTATTTTGGCCGATGATATGGGGCTGGGCAAGACGATCCAGACTTTGGCGCATCTGCTGATCGAGCAAGAAGCGCTACGGCTGGAGAAACCCGTGCTCATCGTGGCACCCACGTCGCTGATGAGCAACTGGCGGCGCGAGGCGGAGCGCTTCGCCCCAAGCCTAAAAGTGCTCACCCTTCAAGGGGATGCTCGAAAAGAGCGCTTTGATCTGATCGCGCACCATCAGATCATCCTCTCTACCTACCCGCTGATCGTGCGCGATTTTGAGCAGCTTAGTGCGTATGAATACAGTTACTTGATCCTTGATGAAGCCCAACATATCAAAAACCACCGCTCCAAAGCGGCGCAGCATCTGCGTGCCATCCGCTGCGATGCTAAGCTTTGTCTGACGGGTACGCCTATGGAGAACCACTTAGGGGAGCTTTGGGGCATTTTTGACTTTTTGATGGAGG
This sequence comes from Sulfuricurvum sp., assembly GCA_022729835.1. Lineage (GTDB taxonomy): Bacteria > Campylobacterota > Campylobacteria > Campylobacterales > Sulfurimonadaceae > JAFGUB01. The sequence goes on from DZBC01000086.1 coordinate 8,793, forward strand.
GCTTTTTGTTTGAGGAGAAGTTCTTTAATGAGCAGTTTCGCACCCCCA
>DZBC01000087.1 GCA_022729835.1 Sulfuricurvum sp.
ATCTGGCGGCGGGCGTGGTCGTGGGCAAGATCGGCTCGGCTACCGTAAGCCTAGATGAGATCGTCGCGTATGAATCAAGCCTGCACCAAAGCAGCTCCGAAGCGCACATCAAGACACTGGAGCAGATCGTGCGCATCGTCGAATCGGCAAAGCGCGAAGGCAAGCGCATCGTCTTTACCAACGGCTGTTTTGATATCTTACATGTAGGGCACGTGAAGTACCTTCAAGAGGCCAAAAGCTACGGCGATATTCTGATCGTAGGGCTCAACGCCGATGTTTCGGTGCGGCGGCTCAAAGGAGAAAGCCGACCTATCAACACTGAGGCAGACCGCGCCTATCTGCTCGCCGCGCTTGAGGCGGTCGATTATGTGGTGGTCTTTGAAGAGGAGACTCCTTATGAGCTGATCAAACAAATCGCGCCGGACATTCTGGTCAAGGGGGGCGATTACGAAGGTAAGCCCGTGGTTGGTACTGAATTTGCTAAAGAGCTGCGGCTGGTGCGCTTTGTCGATGGCAAAAGCACGACCGCGACCATAGCGAGAATACAGGAGGCAAATCGATGCTAAAAAGAATGGCGCTACCGCTTTTGGCGGCTACGACGCTGATGGCGTTTCACACGGCGGAGCTCAACATTAATGACAAGGATTTTGAAACCACCTTACTCATTGATATGGGGCAGTTCAACCACACCCTAATGCCCGATTCGACTTTTTTTGGGTTTCGCTACCTCAAGGGGAGCGAAGACCACAGCGACCTGCACAAAACCGAGGCTCTAGTGGACGCCTCTTTTTTGCTACAGCGACCCTTGGGTAACAGTGGGCTGACGATGGGCATGGGGGTAAAGTACGTCTATATGCAAATTTCTGATGATGAGTTCTCTGCGCTGCCTCTTGGCCTGCATCTACGCTACGCGTTGCCGGTGGGGGTCGGTGTGCCTGTCTATGTAGGGGCTCAATTTTACTACTCACCAGAGGTCTTGACCTTCAATGAGGGAAAAAACTTCATCGAGTACCGCGCTTTTTTGGATCTGGAGATCATCGAGCGGGGGCATATCATCGGGGGATACCGTAGTGTTGAGACCAATTTTGATGTTGATGACATCACCTACAACCACTCTTGGTTTGCGGGTTTTCGCTTCGACTTTTGATGCACGATACACGCTTACATGTAGAGGCTCTGAAGTTTGGCTATACGCGTGATCGGCTTTTGTTTGACGGTTTTGATCTAAGGCTGCGTACCGGAGAGCTCAAAGCGGTTGTAGGGCCTTCAGGTTCAGGCAAAAGCACCCTTTTTGAGCTGATTTTGGGGCATGTGAAGCCTCAAGCCGGAACGATCCGTGTTGCACGGGTCTCGCAGGTGTTTCAAGATCCCTACAGCTCGTTTCATCCAAGTTATACCCTGCTCGATCAGATCCGCGATGTCGCCTCACTAGAGGGCATAGAGGACTATCTAGAGCAGATGGAGCTTGACGCTGCTTTGCTGCGCAAGTGGCCCCATGAACTCTCTGGCGGGCAGTTGCAGCGTGCTTCTATTGTGCGCTCTATGTTGATGCACCCCGAGCTGTTGTTGCTCGATGAACCCACGTCGGCGCTGGATAATGTGACGCAGCTTCAGGTGATGCAGATGCTGATGCGTCATCTTGACCGCATGGCGATATTGCTCATTACCCACGACAGCAATCTGGCGCGGTGGTGCGCTGATGAGATCATTGATATCACTTCAGAAAGTGCGCACTTAGTGTAAAACCCAATGCGGCCATGAAGATCGTGCCGAAGAGATTGAGCGCCATATTGGTGCCAGCGAGCAGGAAGTGTCCGCCTTGAAGCAATACAAAACTCTCAATGGCGAAGGTAGAGTAGGTGGTGAGCGCACCGAGGATGCCGGTGGAGAGAAACGACTTTACATGTAAGGAAAAATAGCTCGTGTACATGAAGTAGGCGAAGAGGATGCCCATAATGAGCGATCCCAAAAGATTGACGCCAAGCGTGCCAAAGGGAAGATCATGCGGCACGCGGGCGTTGATGATGCCGTTTAGCCATGTGCGCAGTACTGCGCCTATAAAGCCGCCACTACCGACGGCGAGGATGGTTTGATAGCTCATCATCATAAGCCTTTTGCATGTGAGATTGTAGTCGCTCATACCACCCTTCATCCGCTTTGCTCACAGAAAAAGCATCTAGATATAAGGCGGTGACGGTGCCCGGCGCGTAGTGCTTTTGTTTGATATTGAAGTAGTCGGAGGTATGAATGAGTACTACGGGCTGTACGCGCAGTGTGTACTTTTCGGCCAGTAGTTTTGGACCTGCTTTAAAGGGGAGCATGCGCCCACCAGAGGCGCGGGTCCCTTCGGGAAAGATGGTAATAACGCGACCGTCATCAAGGCGGTCTTTGGCATCTTTGAGCAGTTTGATGAGCGAGGTTTTGCTCTCGCGCTCCACTGGAATATCGTTGGGGAGTTTGAGCAAGAGACCGTAAAACGGTACGTCGAAAAGCTCTTTTTTAGCCACCCACGCCAAATCTCTGCGGGTGATGGTTTCCATGATGCCAATGTCAATGTCGCTTTGGTGGTTGAGCACAAACATCTGGGTATCGGGGTCTTCATCTCCCTTTACATGTATGGGCATAAAGATCGAGCGGCGGATGAACCATGCGCTGATTTTTTGTGCCCACGGCTTGCGCACAAAGGGGAAAATTAGGATCATTAGCGTCATGCTGATGAAGATGGCGGCAAGCGCGTAGTAGAACTTAAGGCGTGCAAAGATCTTCATGTTGGATCCATCCTATTTGGTTGCTGGGGAGCTTGATTTTAATATAGCCCTCAACCCTACCTTCGCGCTCATACTGGCGCTCTTCTTGGGTTACTTCAAAAACAGTGCCGCCGCGCATCGGAAGCAGGTAGATCGGGCTTTGGGCGCGGACGCAGACCTGCTCAATCGGTCCGGCGATCCAGAGTGCATAACCTCCTGAGAGCAGCAACGCCAGAATGTAGATGATTTTGCGCCGTTGGAGCACAAGCAGCAAAAAGAGGACTGAGGCACCGAGTGCGGCGTAGAGTTTAAGCTCTGTGTGGCGGTGGTCACGCGGTTTGAGGTCACTTTGGGTCGAGACGCTGTCATCATCGACGATGACTGGAACGACCCGTTTTTGAAACCGTCCACTGCGACGCTCAAAAAAGCTAAACTCAATCAGATCACTGTTTTTGGGCATGATCGCGTAGTAGCTGAAGCGGGTAACGTGTGGGGTGCTTTGGTTGGATTCGAAGCCTTGCTGCGCGATGTGCGGTAGGCGAAAGGAGCCCAGATCGCCTTGAATGAGCGAGGCGTCAAACAAGACGATATTTTGGGTGTCGTCGTAGGGGTTGGCCTTGTAGCGCTCAATGGTCAGATACTCGGCAATCACGCCGCAATAGTCTTCAGGCGGGTTGAGCGCAATGACATCGATGTTGCGGCCTTCGAGTCGAATCAACTCGTTGCTGTGGTGTGCGCTGTAGACAAGCGAGACGATGATGTCGGGTGTTTTGATCCGCTGACCTGTAGCGACAAAAGAGAAGGTGTGGTAAAAAAATGGCCCCTCTGTGCGTTCTTGCGGGGTTTCGCTCAGCAGCCGCACCCCTTCGCCTCCCTCCATACGGTAGGTGATGGCATCGAAATGGGTTTCGGTAGAGAGGGTCTTGAGCGTGATGGTGAAGAGCTCGCCTTTGAACAGCGACTCAGGAAGGCGTTCATAACTGCTGTAGAGTGAGGTTTGATCAATATGTGGGGTATCGCTGTAATCAAACGGCTCTTCCGCACCAAGGAGGGCTATGCAGAGAAGAAAGAGAGCGAGAAGCCTTTGCATCAGGCGCTCAAAAATCCCTCTAGCATCCGCTTGCCATCCGCCGAACCCAAAATCGCCTCCATAGCGCGCTCAGGGTGGGGCATCAGACCAAAGACGTTCTTTTGTGCGTTGCAGATACCGGCGATGGCATCAACGCTTCCGTTGAGGTTGCTGACATTGCCTTGCGCATCACAGTATTGCAACAGTACTTGATCGCGGTTGTAAAGCTCTTTGAGGCCTGTTTCGTCGATGTAGTAGTTGCCGTCGTGGTGGGCGATAGGGATGTTTACGATATCGTTACATGTAAAGCGGTTCAAGAAAGGATTGTCGTTTGAGACCACTTTGAGATGGTGGTGACGGGAGAGAAAATGCAGATGTTCGTTGCGCTTGAGCGCTCCTGGGAGCAGACGTGATTCGGTGAGTACCTGAAAACCGTTGCAGATGCCCAGTACCTTGCCACCACGCTTTGCAAAGTCGATCACAGCACGCATGATGGGGCTAAAGCGGGCGATGGCGCCACTGCGCAGATAGTCACCGTAGCTAAAACCTCCGGCGACCACAAGTAGATCGGTTCCATCGCTTATGGTGTTGTTTTTGTGCCAAAGTATTTCCGTCGTGCAGCCAAGCTGCTCAAAGGCGTAGCGGGTGTCATACTCGCAATTGGTGCCCGGAAATTGAACAATACCGACTTTCATGAACATAGCTCGATGCTGTACTCTTCAATGACGGTGTTGGCCAGTAGCGCTTCGCACATCTGCTCCACCTGCGCACGCGCTTTGGCTTCGTCGGTTTCGCTGAGGCTAAGGACGATCTGTTTGCCTACGCGCACTTCGGTGACGCTGTCAAATTTGAGTGAATCTAGGGCGTGGTGTACGGCCTTGCCCTGAGAGTCCAAGACACCTGCTTTGAGAAATACGTTGACGATTGCTTTCATGTTTGTCCTTAAATGGTTCCGTTGTCGCCCAAAATACGGTTGAGCACCTCTTCGTAAGCTACCTTAAGCCCGCCCATCCCTTGTCGGAAGCGGTCTTTGTCCATCTTTTCGCCGGTTTGTAGGTCCCAAAATCGGCAATTGTCTGGGCTGATCTCATCGGCGAGGATGATATTGCCCTCACGGTCTTTGCCGAATTCGAGTTTGAAATCGACCAGATTGAGCCCTTTTTCATGAAAGAACGGACGCAAAATATCGTTGACTTGGCGGGCCATAGCGCGTAGGGTGTCAAGCTCATCAAAGGAGTTGACCAGATTGAGGATCAAGCAGTGCTGGTCATTGAGTTTGGGATCGCCCAGCGCGTCGTTTTTGTAGTCGAACTCGACGAGGGTAAAGGGCAGAACCGTACCGTCTGGGATACCCAGATTTTTACTCAAACTTCCGGTGGCAATGTTGCGCACGATCACTTCGATGAGGATGATTTCAACCCGTTGGTGTAGCATATGGTTGTCATCAAGCATACGCACAAAGTGGGTGGGCACGCCGCTACGCTCCAGCAGTTTAAATAGTTCGGTTGAGATCTTGTTGTTGAGCGCTCCTTTGCCGGCTTCGCTCGCTTTTTTTAGGCCGTTGAAGGCAGTGAGATCGTCCTTGAACTCCGAAATAAGCAGATTAGGATCATCTGTTGCATAGAGTTTTTTGGCCTTTCCTTCGTAGATCAGTTCGCGTTTTTCCATTATTTTCCTCCTTTTACGATGGTGAGGGCTTTGACGATACCCACCGCTTCTTTGAGCTGTATATCTTTATAGAGCATTTCAGGGGTGATGGTGGTCTGGTTGTTCTCTTGGGTACTTGAGAGTTCCTCTTCGTCTGCCACGGAATCGTCGAATTTTTCGAGCTCACCTTCGAGGTGCTTTTTGAGATCCGCTTCTTTGATTCTAAATTTGTTTTCGCGGGTGGTTACTTCGCCTGGCTCTACTTCGATATCGGGTGTTACGCCGACGGCTTGGATGGTGCGGCCGCTGGGCAGGTAGTAGCGGGCGATGGTGAGTTTGATCGCTTCTGTGTCGGTGATGGGCAAGATCACCTGTACGCTGCCCTTACCGAAGGTTTTTTGTCCTACCAACACAGCGCGTTTGTGATCTTGCAGTGCACCGCTGACAATTTCTGAGGCACTTGCACTCCCTTCGTTGATCAGTACGACCAGCGGGGCGTCGGTGAGGGTGGTGGAAGATTTGGCTTTGAAGGTGCGGTTTTCCGCCTCATCGCGCCCTTTTTGAGAGACGATTTCTCCTTCGCTCACAAAAAGATCGACCAGATCGACTGCTTGATCAAGCAAGCCGCCTGGGTTGTTGCGCAAATCAAGGATGATTCCTTTGCGTGAAGGCATCTCTTTTTTGATCGCTTTGGCGACCTCTTCGGCGACCTTTTTGTCGAAGTTGGTGACGCGGATATAGAGCAGATCGTCGTCGATGTGTTTGGTGTAGACAGACTGAATCTTAATGATGTCGCGAATGATCTTGATCTCAAGCGGATCGCTTTCACCTTTGCGCACGATGGTGAGCGTGATTGGGGTTTCTGGCTTACCGCGCATAAGGTTGACCGCATCGTCGATGTTCATGTTTAGTGATGATTGTGCGTCAATGCGCAAGATGATATCGCCGGATTTTATACCTGCTTTGTCAGCGGGAGTGCCTTCGATAGGGGCGATGACCGTAAGGGCGCCATCGCGCATACCGACGGTGATGCCAAGACCGCCGAACTCGCCGTTGGTCTGGATTTTGAGGTTGTCGAAGCTTTTGGTGTTGAGGTAACTGCTGTGGGCGTCGAGGTTGCTAAGCAAGCCTTGAAGCGCTTTTTCCATCATCTCTTCGATTGTGATCTCATCGACGTTGTATTGCTCGACGATGCCCAAAACCTTGGTGAATTTGGCAAGTGACTGAAGCCTTGAGGCTTCTACGGTAGGTTTTTCCGCTTCGGTGCTTTGCGGTGTGGCAAATAGTGAAGGGGCAAGGGTGAACAACATGACAGTCAGAGCGGTGGCAAAACCGGCGAATACGAATCGGGAATTTTTCATTGGATGTGTCTTTGGGTCTGGGTTGGGTATTACGGTTTTGTAAAAAATGCAAAATTATAGGTGAAACTCGATTAAAAGTTTATTTACTGCTGAAAGTGTGCGCAAGGATGTAATAAAAATGGAGGAAACTTGTAGTAATGTTACACGCAGAAACTATCAGAAAGTAAGGCGTGAATCATGAGTGAACAAAAAAATATTATCGATATTGTGATCTTCGGAGGGCATGGCGATCTGGCGTTTCGCAAACTGATGCCGGCGTTGTATCATATTGTCAATGAGGGGTTTATCGGCGGCGAAAGCCGCATCATCTCCATGAGCCGACGCGCTATGAACCGTGAGGAGCATATAGTGCTCGTGCGGCAGAAGATGGATGAATTTCTTCCACCAGAAGAGTATGACGCGGACAAGATGGACTATTTTTGTGAGCGGCTTGAGGTGCTTGCGGTAGATCTGCCTCAGAGTGACACCTACTCCAGACTCAAGGCGATGCTAGATGAGGCACCGCAGCGCGAACGTCTCTACTACCTCTCTACTGCTCCCGATTTTTTTGGTGCGATCTGCCGTAATCTGAGTGCAAATGCGCTGGTTAGTCCAAATGCACGGGTCGTTTTAGAAAAACCGATCGGTCGTGACTTGGAGAGCTCCAGAGCAATCAACGTCGAGGTGCTTAGGTATTTCGAGGAGAAGCAGATTTACCGTATTGACCACTACCTTGGCAAAGAGACAGTCCAAAACATAATGGCCTTGCGTTTTTCCAACCGCTTTTTCATGCCGCTATGGGATGCGAGCAATATTGACCATGTTCAGATCACTGTTAGCGAAGAGGTGGGTGTCGAGGGGCGCTGGGGCTACTACGACGACTACGGCGCCCTGCGTGACATGATTCAAAATCACCTGATGCAACTGGTGTGCTTGGTAGCGATGGAGCCGCCTTGCTCCCTTGATGCCGACGCGGTGCGCGATGAAAAGGTGAAGGTACTTCGCAGTTTGCGCCTGATGAACACCACGGATATCGAGACCAAAACGGTACGGGCACAATACAGTGCAGGCAGTATCGGCGGTAAGGCAGTGCCGGGATACCGCGAAGGTGAAGGGGTGGCAGAGTCCAACACCGAGACTTTTGCGGCAATGCGTATTGATATCGACAACTGGCGCTGGAGCGGTGTTCCTTTTTATCTGCGCAGTGGCAAGCGCATGAGTAAGCGTAACTCTGAAATCGTCATCAGCTTCAAAAATGTTCCCTACTCTATTTTTGCCAATAGGGGGCGTTGCATCAGCCAAAACAAGCTCGTTATCTCCCTGCAACCGAAAGAGTCCATCACCCTCAAGTTGATGAATAAGATCCCCGGTTTGACCGAGCAGATGCGCTTGCAGCCGGTGGAACTGGAGCTCAATGCCCCTATCGACGGAGCCAGAAAACCGCTGGCGTACGAGCGCTTGATGCTCGATGTGATCCGTAGCAATCCTACCCACTTTATGCGTCTTGACGAGGTCGAGGCGGCGTGGAAGTGGGCGGACGTCATCTTAGAAGCGTGGGCCGAAAACGTGGTGCCGATGAAGAGTCATCCAGCCGGTACCGATGGTCCTACTGCGGCCATTGCGATGATTGAGCGCGACGGAAGAAGTTGGCATGAAGAGTAATGTCAGGTTGCATCTTTTTGAGCAGCGTGAATCCTTACATGTAACGCTTGCTGCGCGTGTCGCCGCTGTGCTTCGTGAGGCGATAGAGTTGCGCGGGGCGGCTTTTGTCGCCTTTTCGGGTGGTTCGACACCCAAGCCGATGCTAGAGCAGCTAAGCCGCATGGAGCTTGACTGGGAGAAGGTGACGGTAACGCTGGTGGATGAACGCTGGGTCGATCCGCACGATGCACAGAGCAACGAGCGTCTACTGCGCGACACCTTGCTGTGCCATGAGGCAAAGTCGGCTCGTTTTGTGCCACTTAAAAGCGAAGAAGCTACCCCCTATGAAGCCGAAGTGGCGTGTTGTGCGCGTCTTG
>DZBC01000088.1 GCA_022729835.1 Sulfuricurvum sp.
GATCGAGAGCCTCTATACCTTTGATCCGCTCTCCAATAAAAAGCTCGAATCCCACACCAAACTCACCATCTACGCCACCAGCCAGTTTAGCGTCACCCAAGAGAAGATGGCGCTGGCGATCAAGCGCATCGAAGACGAACTGGGCGAACGGCTCGATTTTTTGCTCAAAGAGGGCAAGATCGTCGAGGCGCAGCGGCTCAAACAGCGCTGCGAATTCGATCTGGAGATGCTTCAGGCCACGGGCATGTGCAAGGGGGTCGAGAACTATTCGCGCCTTCTCACCGGAAAGGCCCCGGGCGAAGCGCCGTATACGCTGCTGGACTATTTCGAGCTGCACCATGATCGCTACCTCATCATCGTGGATGAGTCGCACGTGAGTCTGCCGCAGTTTCGCGGTATGTACGCCGGAGACCGTAGCCGCAAAGAGGTGCTGGTGGAGTATGGGTTTCGGCTGCCCAGTGCGCTCGATAACCGCCCTTTGAAGATAGATGAGTTTATCAACAAAGCCCCGCACTACCTCTTTGTCTCGGCGACGCCTGCTCCGTATGAGCTGGAACTCTCCAGCGTCAAAGCAGAGCAGATCATTCGCCCCACGGGGCTGCTTGAGCCCACCATCACGATCAAAAGCTCGGACAATCAGGTCGAAGATCTGCACGATGAGATCAAAAAGAACCTTACATGTAACGAGCGTGTTTTGGTGACGGTGCTCACCAAAAAGATGGCCGAAGCGCTCACGAAATACCTCGCCGATCTGGGCATCAAGGTACAGTACATGCACTCCGATATCGACGTGATCGAGCGCAATCAACTCATTCGCGGCTTGCGCGTGGGGGAGTTTGACGTGCTGGTGGGGATCAACCTACTGCGCGAAGGGCTTGATCTGCCCGAAGTGAGCCTCATCGCCATTCTTGACGCGGATAAAGAGGGCTTTTTACGCTCAGAAACGTCGCTGATTCAGACCATCGGGCGGGGTGCACGCAACGAGCATGGTCGCGTCATCCTCTACGCCAACAAACTTACCGGCTCGATGCAGCGCGCCATCAACACCACCAACACGCGCCGCGCGCACCAAGAGGCACACAACCGACTCCACGGCATCACGCCGCGCACCACGAAGCGCAAACTCGATGCAAATCTCAAAACCGACGATGCGGGCGAACTCTACTCAAAACGCAAAAAGCTCGATAAGCTTCCACCCGCAGAGCGCAAAAAGCTCGTCGAGGAGCTGACCCGCAAAATGAAAGAGGCCGCCAAAGCGCTGGAGTTTGAAGAGGCTGCGAGATTGCGTGATGAAATTATGAAGATCAAGCAACTCTAACCATTACATGTAAGGAATCTTATGGAAGATATTTTTAGTTCACTCACCACCTACGGCTACATTGCCCTTTTTCTCTACTCACTCGGCGGAGGCTTTGTCGGCCTGATTGCGGCTGGAGTGCTCTCGTTTGCTGGGAAGATGGATATTACACTTTCCATCATGATCGCACTGGTTGCCAACTTTTTGGGCGATATGTTGCTTTTTTACATGACGCGCTACCAAAAAGGTGACATGATGAACTATCTCAAAAAGCACCGACGCAAGCTCGCACTTTCGCATATTTTGATGAAACGCCACGGCGATTGGGTGATCTTTTTGCAAAAGTATGTGTATGGGATCAAGACGCTGATCCCGCTGGCCATCGGGCTGACCAAATACGATCTCAAACGCTTTACGCTGCTCAATCTGGCGGCTTCAACACTTTGGGCTTTGGTGGTAGGATATGGTGCCTATCTCTCGGGCAACGCATTTTTGCAGGCGTATGAGGTGATTTTGCAGCGGCCTTATATTGCGCCGTTGATTTTGCTCTGTTTTGCTGGGATTTTGTGGCTCTATCTATCACAAGCCACGAAGAAGCGCAAACCCTCCTAAAGAGGGATTACCTGCGCCACGAGGAAGTTAGGGCGTAAGCGTTACGAGCCGATCTGCGGACCGGCTGCTGAGAAGTCGAACTCGCTCTCCTGCGTCTGATACTTCTTGAAGTTGTCGATAAACATTTGACCAAGTCTGTCACGGGTACGGACAAACGCCGCGTCATCTGCCCATGATTCTCGGGGAAAGAGGATCTTGGGGTTGATGTCTCCTAGCGTGTTGGGGACTTGCATACGGAAGGTGTTGGTGGTCCGAAATACGCTTTTGTTAATGCTACCATCAAGAATCGCATTAATGCAGGCGCGGGTATCTTTGATACTCATACGCTTGCCCACGCCATAGGGGCCACCCGCCCATCCGGTATTGACCAAATAGACGTTGACACCGTGTTTTTCGATCTTTTCACCCAAAAGCTTTGCATAAACTGTCGGATGCAAGGGCAAAAAGGCTTCACCGAAGCAGGCGCTAAAGGTTGCCGTAGGCTCTGTGATGCCCCGCTCGGTTCCCGCTACCTTGGCGGTGTAACCGCTGAGGAAGTAGTACATCGCCTGCTCTTTGGTGAGCCGACTCACCGGAGGCAAGACACCAAACGCATCGGCGCATAGAAAGATGATATTTTTGGGGTGGGCACCGTGTAGGGTCTCTTCATGGTTTTCGATATGAAAAATCGGATAAGAGACTCGGGTATTTTCTGTTTTGCTCCCATTGGTGTAGTCCACCACGCCGGCTTCGTCCGCGACGACGTTTTCTAGCAACGCGCCCTTGCGGATTGCGCTGTAGATTTCAGGTTCGTTTTGGGCACTGAGGTTGATGACTTTGGCATAGCAACCCCCTTCGAAGTTGAACACCCCATCATCGTCCCATCCGTGCTCGTCATCACCGATGAGGCGGCGGTGCGGATCGGTGGAGAGGGTTGTTTTACCTGTTCCTGAAAGACCAAAAAAGAGACAGACATCGCCTTCATGTCCAACATTGGCCGAGCAGTGCATGGGCAATTTATTCTCCAGCGGCAGCCAGTAGTTCATCATTGAGAAGATTCCCTTCTTCATCTCGCCGCCGTAGTAAGTGCCGCCAATGACCGCCAGATTGGCCTCAATGTCGAACACGACAAATACATCCGAATGAAGCCCCTGCTCTTTCCATTTGGGATTAGAAGCTTTGCATGCATTGAGCACGGTGAACTGTGGTGCAAAACTTTGGAGCTGCTCCATTGATGGACGAATAAACATATTAGTAACAAAATGCGACTGCCACGCCAGTTCAGTCACAAAACGCACCTCACGGCGGCTCGCTGGAGATGAACCGCAGTAGACGTCTGAGATGTAGAGGTCTTTGTTGCTGAGTTGCTCTTTGGCGATCTGTAACAATTCATCAAAGAGTTCAGGAGATATTTTATGATTCACGCTTCCCCACGCGATATAGCGGTTGGAAGGATCACGGTCTACAAAGTACTTATCTTTTGGGCTTCGGCCTGTGAAAATACCGGTGTCGACCATTGTCGCGCCACTATCAGCCAGTTGACACTCATTATTACGCAGCTCGTGTTCGATCAACTCTGCATAATCAAGATTGTGGTAAATCTCGCCGGTATTTTGAATCCCTATAGCTTGTAAATCAGGTTTGTTCATGGCTTATTCTTTCTGTGGATTTGACAGACTGCAAAACAGTCTATCGAGGTGACAAAATTATAACAGCAACTACTATAAAATAGATATAAAGTCCTCTTGACAATTGCTTCACGATTCGATTCTACACTACGCCCAGATTCACCAAAGACACGGTGACGAAGACACAAAAAGGATAAGCAATGAAAACTCTACTCATGATTCTAGGCATAAGCACCCTGCTACTCGCCAGCGACGCCCCATCGGCCTACCAAAAATGTGCCGCCTGCCACGGAGCCGCAGGCGAAAAAGCAGCACTTGGCAAAAGCCGCATCATCAATACGATGCCCAAAGCAGAGATCAAAACCGCTCTCAAGGGCTATCAAGATGGCAGTTACGGCGGGCCAATGAAAGCACTGATGAAAGGGCAGGTTGCGGGTCTGAGCGAAGCGCAGATCGAACTGATCGCGGAGTATATCGGCGCTCAGTGAGCGCCCCATAGCACCGAAATGGTGCTCCCCTCTCCAAGCTGGCTTTGCACTTCTATCGCCCAGCCATATTCACTCGCTATCCCCCGCACAATATCCAAACCGATCCCAAAGCCCCCCTCACGCTCACTAAAGCGTGCATATCGCTCAAAGATACGCTGGCGGGTTTCGCGCGACATCCCCTCGCCGCTGTCGCTTACATGTAAGGCTTTTGCGTCCAGTGTTAGGGTGATCGATCCGCCTTTGCGGTTGTATTTGACCGCATTGGAGATCAGATTGTCAATGAGGCGACGCAGTTTGTGTGCGTTGACTTCCAGCACCACCCCGCCCTTCGCCTCAAGGCTTACATGTAAGCCCTTGTGCTCGAATCGCTGTTTGAAATAATCGCAACGCTCACGCAGTATCCGTGCGGCATCCACGCTCTCTTTTTGCGGATGCAGATCGCGCCCGAGGGTGAGATAGATCAGATCATCATAGATCGCCGCAATGGTTTGTGCGGCCAGAGCGATCCGCTCCAAGCGCTTGCGCAGCGGCGGCTCAAGCTGCCCCAGATCGATCAGCTCGATAGTGCCTGAAATGTTCTGCAGCGGCGTGCCGAGTTCGTGCGTCGTATCTTTGATGAAGCGATCAAGCAGCGCCATCGCCTGACGCATCGGTGCGAAGATCAGCCTTGAGAGCGCAAAGCCTGACAAAGCAAGCAGCAATCCCAGCAATCCGCCATACAACGCCATCGACGAGAGCGCCTGTGTCCGCCACAGGCCATCATCGGGTGTCTCAAACACCAGATAAAACTCCCCTACCCCATATGATGCCAATGCAATATAAAAATGGATATACCCCTCTTGCAGCTCAATCACCCGCTTGGGGTTGAAAAATGAGCGCTCCAGTTGCCCCTCAACACGCAATCCCATCGCATCATAAAAGGCGGTTCGATAGGCCAGATCGATCGGAAAAGTTTTAAGCCGTCCCGACTCCTGCGAGAGCCAACCGCGCAACAGCGGAATGTAACTTTCGCTTTGAAGCTGCATCGCCAGACGGTGTGCGGAGAGCATCTGCTCTTTTTGCGCCCCATAATAGAGCGTACCCACCAGCGAGAGAATCAGCAGCGCCATCACCCCATACAGCAGAAAAAAAGAGCGCAGGGTGTGGCGGTTAGCGAAGCTGATAACCGAGTCGCTTGTATGAAACAATGGTATCCTTTCCCAGATATGCACGTAGGTTTTTGATGTAGGTACGCAAAGCCCCTTCGCTGGGCGTCTCATCGAAATCATACAGATGATCAAAGATCACCTCATGGCTTAGTAGTTCACCACGCCGTTGCACCAAAAGCTTGAGCAATCTTGACTCTTTTTGCGGTAGCGCCTTGATGGCTCCGTTTACATGTAAGGCTCCACCCACACTGTCAAAAGCCACTCCCGGTGACAACTCGATCAGCGGTGTGTGCGCATGAAAATAGTTACGCCGTAGCATACTCTCAACACGAAGACCCAGCTCCTTCATCGCAAAAGGCTTGCGCAGGTAATCATCACCGCCGCTTTGGTAGCCGCGCTCAAGGTCTTCAAGCATCCCCCGCGTACTCAAAAAGATCGCCGGAGTTGAGAGACCCTCCTTTCTAGCTGAGCGCAGCAGCTCAAAACCGTTACCATCAGGCAAGTTGACATCGAGCAACAACAGATCGAAGCGCCGTTCAAAGAGCATCACCTCCGCCGCCTCGTAGGTCATTGCGAGATCTGCGCTGTACCCCTGCGCCTCGAGATACTCCATCAACAGCTCACCTAGATCGGCGTCGTCTTCGAGCACCAAAATCGTCGCCTTGCTCATTGTAGCGCACCCCAAAATCCAAAAAGCAAAAACAGCAAAAGTGCCAGCAGTCCTGAAAGCAGCGCATAGGGCATTTGTGTGCGCACATGCTCGATATGCTCACACCCCGAAGCGAGCGAAGCGATCACCGATGTGTCGGAGATGGGCGAGCTGTGATCACCAAAAACGCCGCCCGAAATGGCAGCGCCGATGAGTAGCGGTACGCCAAGCTCCATCTGCGACCCCATGGTCATCGCTATGGGAATCATAATCCCAAACGTCCCCCAGCTCGTCCCTGTCGCAAACGCAATGGCGCCACTGAGCACAAAGATCATTGCGGGCAACAGCGCAGGATGAATCCATCCCGACACAAAGCCCGCAAGATACGCACCGCTGTGCAGAGTCTGTGTCACATCGCCGATCATAAAGGCCAAAAAGAGCACCGCCGTCATCGGCACCATGCTCCGCGCCCCCTCCAGCGCCTCTTTGATCCACATCCGCGCATTCACCACACGGCCATATAAGGGTGCCATAAACAGCAAGGTTACAACCATCGCGTAAAAAATCGCGCTAGAACCACTGCCTTGCATCATATTACCCTCTCCCGTGATCCACAGCGTCGCAAAGAGCGTCGCCATCATCACCCCAAAAGGCCACAGCAGATAGCCAAGTTTTGTAGCATGCTCCTTTGAAGGCTCTGAGTCAAACAAAGGGGATCGGCGCATCGCCGGGGTGCGCCAATCAAACCAGATCACCGCAAACAAAACCAGCAAAGCGCTAAAGGCATAAAAGTTGTAAAGAATCGAAGAAAAGAGCAGCGCTATCGCCCCCTCATCAGCACCGATCTGCGTCGTGATGATGCCCAAAATCAGCGCACCCCAGCCATTGAAGACGATCAGCGAGCAAACCGGTGCAGAGGTACTGTCACACAAGTAGGCCAGCTCCGCGCGGCTAATGTCGTAGCGTGCACACAGCGGCCTACCCACTGCACCCACAATCAGCGAAGTGATGGATGATTCCACAAAAACGATCAAGCCGACCAGATAGCCAAATAGCAGTGCGCTCCTACGCGAGCGGATCAAGCCGTGCGCTCTGGTCATGCGCCGCACCAAAGCACCGATACCGCCCGAAGCACGCAACAGCGCCATCACCGAACCCACCAACACCGCAAAAGCGAGCGTTTTAAGTATCCACGGCTCTAGGAGTAATGCTCCGCAGCGGCCCAATAGGACTTCCAAAGCGCCCCATACATCACCATGCGCCGCAATCAGCTCTCCTGAGACGATCCCGCCAATGAGTGCCAAAAAGACATTTTTGTAGAGAAGCGCAAGCACAATAGCAAGCAGTGGAGGAAGTAAAGAGAGTGCGCCGTACTCCAAAAGGGTGCGATTTACAGATGCATGCCCAGCCGCATAATCCCTTTGCGGCCGAAACTTTCAAAGTAGTAATCGCTCTGTTTTTCATCGATGTAGAAGAAGCCCAGCTTTTCATACACCAACAATAGCTCGCTCGAACCGATCTCGATCATCGTCTCGACCTTGCGGTAGCCTTTGAGTCGGGCGGTCAGTAGGCTCTTTTGCACCAGCTCCTTGAGCACCGAAAGCGTGTACGCCTCATCATTAACCTGCATGAAGTCAAGCACCCACGTCTGACGGTCTAGCTCGTACTGACAAAGCAGATAGGCGGCGATACGCTCATTGTAAGACTCATCTACACCGATCTCTTCAAGCGCCTTGGAAAAACGCTCATGATTGGCAATGCGCGGCTCAAAGCCGCACAGGGCGCCCACTTGTTTGCCCTCGTCATCAAACGCCACGAGAAAATTGGTGTAGTGGCAGTGGCTTTTGGTCGGGGTCTGTGTCAAGTGCACCATCTTCTCTAGCAACACCGTATCATCTGAAGATTCAAATATCAGATCAAAGATGCCTACTCTTTTTCCGGCTCGTGAACTCGCCAACATGGCCCACGCGATAAAACGGCTGTCCTGCGGTTCAGCTTTGCGGATTTTGATACCCACCACCACTCCTATCACTCTAGAATAATCAAGTATGCTAATATACTAATCTTTAAAGCATTATAAAGATTGCCAATGTCAAAAAAATCACTGCTTTTCCTACTTTGCACCATGAGCGCACTAAGCGCTTCAGATCAAGTCGTTTTGGTCGTCGCCGAAGAGATGAACGCCACATATGCGCAGCTTAGCACCTTTGAACGCAAGGGTGCGCGATACCTGCTCCATGAGCCGCCCTTTGAGGTCAACCTGGGGCGAAACGGGATGGGATGGGATAAGGGAGAGCCACTCAAGCATGAGGGCGACGGCAAAGCGCCGGCGGGCATCTACCCGCTTCGCGCCGTCTTTGGATATACACAGCAGGCACAAACGGCTATGCCCTATATCGTAGCCGATGCGCAGCGCATCTGTGTAGACGACGCCAACCACACCGACTATAACCGCATTGTCACGTTTGATCCGCAAAATCCTCCCAAAAGCTTTGAGTGGATGCGCCGCGACGACGAACAGTACCGTTTGGGCATAGTGGTGGACTACAATGCGCAGCGCACACCGATGCGCGGCTCATGTATCTTCTTGCATGTACAAAAAGCGCCCCTTGCTCCAAGTGCGGGATGCACCACCATGAAGCAAGAGCATCTCGAAGCGCTGATCGGCTGGCTTGATCCCAAGAAATCGCCTCTACTCATTCAGATCCCCAAAAGTATGTGTACGTCGATTGCGTCACGCTTTGAGGGGATTAGCTGCCCCTAATGCTTGCATCACTGTCGCTCTGCGCGTGGCGTCGCGCTGCCTCGGCTCCCGGTGGCTCCTCGTCCCCGTCGGCATCCTTCTCGGCATCTGGATGTTTCCGACCTACAGGCACTTCGACGCCGGCATCCCGATGATCTCGGTCTACGCGGGGCTTCTCCTCCTGGAGGACCCGACCCCGAGGCGCCATTTCCTCTGCGGCGCTCTCATCGGACTCTCCGCGTTCTTCGGACCCAAC
>DZBC01000089.1 GCA_022729835.1 Sulfuricurvum sp.
CACGCCGAGGCGATTAGCTATTTTAACGCTGAGAGCCGATTTGACAATTTTAGTGCCGATAGCTATTTGCGCGAGATCGAAGCAACCAAGGCGGCACTTGAGATTCCCGTTATCGCCAGTCTCAATGGTGTGAGCGCGGGGGGCTGGATTGATTATGCCAAAAAGCTTGAAGCGTGCGGTGCCGATGCGCTGGAACTTAATATCACCTATATTCCCACATCGGTACACCAAAGCGGCGCAGAGGTAGAGCAGATGTACATACAGACTATTTCCGGTGTACGCGAGCACCTTAGCATTCCTCTGAACGTCAAGATGAACGCCTACTTCTCAAGTCCTGCCCACATGGCCAAATGTTTTGTAGAAGCCGGAGCGGCGGGGCTGACTGTTTTTGATAATCCCGTACGTGTTGATATTGATCTGGAGCTGCTCACTGCGTTGCGTCAGGCCAACCTCACCACTTCGGCGCACCTAAGTGAGACTCTGCGATGGTGTGCCATTTTGTACAAACAACTTCCTTGTAGTCTTTGTGCCGGTACGGGCATTCACAGCGGCGAAGATATACTCAAGGCGCTGATGGGCGGAGCGAATGCTGTTGCCGTGGCATCAGTACTGCTGAAAAATGGGTCTAATGAGGCTGGTGTGATGCTAGAAACCGTACGCGCATGGATGGAAGCACATGAGTATGAGAGTGTGCGCCAGATGATCGGTTCGATCTCACTTGCACACACTGACAACCCTGCCGCTTTTGAGCGCAACTCTTACATGTACGCCCTGCAGCACTACCGAAACTAGAACGCTTTGTAAAGAAGGCTCCTGATTGATTTCAGGGAGCCGATGATGTGAAATAAGGGTGTGGTTAGATGTTGGCCCAAAGCCGAAGCTTTGAAACCGAAGGGCTATTTTGAAGGTGTGATCAGTTCGACTTCGACGCGGCGGTTGAAGGCGCGATTGGCTTTGGAATCATTGGGTTTGAGCGGAGCCATTTCACCTTGACCTGAGGTGTTCATGCGTGACGCATCAATGCCTTCTGCGCTTAGGGCTTCTTTGACAGAAGCGGCACGTTTTTCAGAGAGTTTTTGGTTGTACGCTTTGCTGCCGATGTTGTCGGTGTGGCCGATGAGGTGAAGGTTGTATTGCTCTTTTTTCAAAAAGGTAGCAAATTCGCTCACTTCAGCTTTTTCGTCTTGTGAAATCACAGCCGAATCAAATGGGAAGTTGATGCGCATGGTGCGTTTGATGGGGCATCCGTCATTATCGACTGTGGCCCATGTTGGTGTGTTGGGGCATTTGTCATTGGGGTCGATGACGCCGTCTTTGTCGCTGTCAAGCGGTGCAGGAACTGGTGCTGGAGCAGGTACTGGCTTAGGCGCTTCTACCTTTGGCTCTTCTTTAGGAGGTGTGGGTTCTGCACCAAATTTGTAGGTCAGACCGGCCATGACAATGCCATTGTTGTCATAATTACTTTCGTAATTGGGCTCATCGCGGTATTTGACGAGGTAAAGGGCTTCAACTTTGAAGTCCCATGCTGAATCCAGAGCGACTTTGATCCCAGCTCCAGCGTCGAGGAAAGCTCCATCGATGTATCCGTCGTAATGTTTGTACAAGAACTCATAGCCCGCACCCGCCTTGACAAACGGAGTAAAGCCATTAGCTTCGATATCATAGACGCCATTGAGTCCAAGGCGGGTAACCGACGTAGAGGCGCCTTCGACGCGGCGGTAATCGGTTGGGTATGAATAGAGCACGGAAAGTTCAGGTTTGATACCTACAACTGCGAGATTGTTGAATTGCATTTCAAAGCCGTTCATTAGTTGGTTTTCAACGGTGAAATCGGTTTCGGGAAATACGACACCAACAAGTGCAGTCGCTTCGTAGTCAAAATTGGAGGCCATGGCAGAACTTTGCAACACAAGAGCCGCAGTAAGTGCGATTATAACTTTGTTCATGAAAATCCTTCGTGTGAATTTGAAAGGTAGATTACAAGTGGAATTCTAGCTGAATTCGCGTCTGTTAGGGGATTATTAGCATTACAGTACACTTAAATCAATCTTGGAGACGAATCAGCCCTGCTATAACCAGGGCATGAAGATCATATCCGTTACAACCCTGCAGCACTACCGCAGAGGGGGTGCTGTTTAACGTTTTTGTCTACCGACAACACTGTTGAGGAGCGCGATCAGATGATTACGATCGATTGGTTTACTCAAATACTCGTCCATGCCTGCAGCGAGAAAGCGCTCACGGTCTCCCGAAACAGCATTGGCGGTCAGTGCAATGATTGGAGTGTGCTTTTGCGCTCTTTGTCGCTCCAGTGCCAGAATTTTTCCCGTAGCTTCGATGCCGCCCATATTGGGCATGTTTTCATCCATAAGAATGACGTCGTAGGTGTTGCGTTCAAACTGTGCGAGGGCTTCTAGCCCATCGTTGGCAACATCGTACGTCAGTCCAAGATCGTCGAGAATGATCTGTACATACAATCGGTTGATCGCATTGTCTTCAACCAACAGCACGGTTCCGCTCAGTGAGACCGGCTCACTGCTTTGTGTTTTTAAATCCACGGGAGCGCCGATTTCAACGGGTATCACAAAGTAAAATTCGCTTTCCGATCCTAGGGTACTTTCGAGTTTTAGCTCGCCGCCGAGGAGCTTGACCAGTTCCGCACTGATCGTCAGGCCAAGGCCGGTGCCGCCGTACTGTCTGGTTGTTGAGCCGTCCTCTTGTCCAAAGGCTGAAAAGATCTGCTCTTGCTTCTCTTTGGCAATTCCCTTGCCCTCATCTTTGACGCTTACATGTAAGAAGCCCTCTTTGTAGTCAATGCAGACAGTGATACTTCTGTAGCTGCCTGTAAATTTGACGGCATTGCTGAGCAGATTGGAGATGACCTGTTTGAGTCGGTAGATGTCACTACGCAGGTAGGTCGGTAGGGTGTCACTTGGGGTGTACTGCAGCGTGATCTTTTTTTCTGTGCATGCGGCATCAAAGAGATGGACGACGGCGTCGAACTCTGTTTTTGCATGGAAGTCGATGATGTCGAGTTGCAATTTACCGCTGCCTATTTTTGAGAAGTCGAGAATGTGTTCGATGGTGTTGAGCAGCGAGGTGCTGGAGCTGTCGATGATGCGGAGGTACTCTATGGATTTTTGATCTTCGGTGCGCTCTTTGAGCAGTCCGATAAATCCGATGATGGCATTGAGCGGGGTGCGTATTTCATGCGACATGTTGGCGAGAAATTCGCCCTTGATGCGAGAGGCTTGTTGCGCGGCTTCATTGGCCTCAAGCGCCTCTTGCATGGCACGATGCAGCTCTTGTGTCCGCTCTTCGACGCGCTGCTCAAGCGCTTCGTTGGCTTCTATGAGATCCTCTTCGAGTGCTTTACTGCGCTTGACCTCTGCGGAGAGTTCATTTGCCATGTTGTGAAACAAAATCGAGCGGCCGCTTAACAGCAGCAAAAAAAGCTGAAGCAGTGTTGCAAACAGAAGGCTGGCCATCAAAACGGCCCACGAAAAGACGGATCGGTGTTCGGCTAGATATTCAGGTAGGGCATAGAGGGTGAATACCCATGATTTCTGGCCTATGTCGATGGTGTTACTGATGCGCAGCGTCTGTTTATTGAGGGCAGTTTGATCCTCTACAGGCACCGTGCTGCCGTTTTTGTCATACATGTAAGCGGCCAACGCCGAAGCTCCTGACGGTGCGGTTTGGTCGGTCAGGGTGAGCATGACATTGCGCAACGCGAACTGCTTTAATGATTCGATGACCAGATCGCCGGTACGATAGACACCTGTGACATAGCCTTTGAGCCGATCTTCTCGTTCACCTGCGTCTAAAGGTGTCTGCACCGTTTCGTATAAGGGGAGAAAAAAGAGTACGCCGGATTGATTGGATTCCTCTTGAACCAGAGTGAGGGGATCGGTCGCCGTTAATTTGGCGGAGCGACACGCCAAGTCAAGCGCAGCGCGTCTGGCTTCATTGGAGTAGACATCGTATCCGATCACATTCTCATTCCCCTTATAAGGCTCGATATAGGTGACCACCACATATTTGTCGCGTGTTTTGGCCTCTACAATGGAGCCCTTGTGTCCCTCTTTAATGATGAAATCGGGATATCCCTCGCTTCTCATTGCCTGAACGTATGCGGCACGGGCCTCGGAACGTACAACAGGATTCCATGAGATGGCTTGAATACTGAAATTGCGCAGGAGTGTGTCGTGCAGAAATGTTTTGAAAGTTGCTTGATCGATCGTGTCTAATAAGAAAAACATATTGCGCACCGAATAGAGCACTTCGATGTTTTTGTGCAGATTCATCTCGATGGTGTCGCTCATCAGTGCCGCTTGTTGCTGGAACTCGCGCTCCATACGTTCGTTCTCTTTTTGAATATTGAAGGTGTAGAGCGCAACGATGAGGCCCAGCAAGAGCAACATAGGAAATCCGACGCTGTTGCGTCTGCTTTTCCATATAGCTACCGGCTTCGCTACAAAGGAGAGGATTAGCGGCACGATGATCAGTACCCCGATGGTGTCGCCTACCCACCATGTCAAGAGGCTAAAAAGATAGTCGCCGCCGGTGATGACCCCTGAAAGATAGAGGGTATTGACACCCCACAGGGCACTAATGACACAAGAGAGCAGACCCGAAAAGAGGTAAAAGAGGATGATCTCTTTGGCATGGATCAAGCCGCTGCTGAGATCGATATAGCGACGAAGAAGGAAGGCGCCGGCCAAAGCCTGCAGCGTTGCCCCGATACCGATGCTAATGGGAATGAGGAATGATTGAATATCGGGGCTGAAGCTGAAAATTCCCGAGGCTACGGGCAGGTTGGTCAGAAAGGAGCCGATGAGTACGCCCGGCCAGACTCTGTATCCTATCAAGAGCACTGCGGCAAGCGCCACGCCCGATGCCGGCCAAATGGGTGAAACATACCCTGAAGGGTTGTCGAGTATTAAGCCCAAACGACCAAACGCAAAATAGACAAAAGCCATAGATACTATTTGAAATAGTAATGTTAAGGCACTCTGTGCAAATGGTTTTTTCATGCGGCTATTATATCCTCAAAACCGCTTGATGCGCCCGTGATCGGCTCAAAAAGCTCTAGGATGATTGTTGCGTCAGTCAAGAACAGTTCATGCAAAGGCTTTTCAATGAACCCAAGGAGCCCAAGATGGAGTACCACGTCGTCGTCGAAAAAATGTGCGGATGCGCCAAGCGCAAGGGAATGCCCCAGATCAAAACTTTTGATGACAAAGAGAACGCCTACCGCGTCGCCCGTGCATGGGCGCAGGAGCTCAACGAGACGTTTTGCGGTCAACACTCTTTTGGCGTGGTCGCAGTGGATGAGAACTATGTGATTAGTGTGGAAGAGGGGAGTTATTAGGGTGTACATGTAACAATGGCGCATGGACATTATTCGCGTTTTTGACCCTGATCTTGCTACCCTTGAGCACTATAGAACGCTTCGTGACAATGCTGTGACGGCTGATGCACGCTTCATTGCCGATGGAGAAAAGGTGGTCACCTTGTTGCTGCGTGAAGGCATCAAAGCGATCAGCCTGCTGGCGACGCAGACTTTTTATGATCAACACCGTGCGCTGATTGAGGCGTGCGGTGTGGCGCATTGTTATGTGGCGGATAAGGCGATCATGTCGGCCGTTGTAGGGCACAAGCTCTTTTTGAGCGTGATGATGGAGGGCCGCAGGCCTCCGCTGTATGCACTCGATGCGCTAGGGGAGCAGGTGGTGGTGTGTGATCTTATCAGCCGAAACGAAAATCTGGGCGCCATCGTGCGCACGATGGCGGCGATGGGGGTATGGGGACTCGTCGCGCCGCGTCGTGGGCCGCACCCTTTTGGGCGCAGGGCGCTGCGCGTTTCGATGGGCTACGCCGCATTGATGCGAACCCACCTGTATGAGGATTTGGTGCAGACCCTTCATATGCTCAGGGCGCTGGGTTATCGGCTTATCGCTGCCGAAGCCGCGAAACGTGCGACGCCGCTACGCCGATATACGCCCCCAAAGGGTCGTTGGGCGCTGGTGCTGGGTAATGAAGATCAGGGGCTAGATGCGGCGGTTTTGGAGCTTTGTGACGACGTCGTCGCCATCGAGATGCACGACGGCGTGAAAAGTCTCAGCGTCTCGATGGCGGCGTCGATCATCTTGTATCAGCTTACATGTAAGCCCTAAAACTTAAAGAGCCACAAACTCAGCGCCATGACCGCCATCCCCGCGCTTACCCCCAAAATGGCGGTGTGGGGTGTGCCGTAGAGGTGGCTTCCGGGGAGCAGCTCATCGAGGCTGATGTAGACCATGATCCCCGCTACCAGCGCAAAGGTGATGCCCAGCGTCCACGGCCCCATAAGTGGCAGCAGCAGTAAAAAACCCAGCACTGCTCCGGCGGGTTCGGCCAGACCGCTGAGCAGTGCGTAGCGAAAGGCGACCTTTTTATCCAGCGTGGCGTGGTAGATGGGCAAGGAGACCGCCATGCCTTCAGGGATGTTGTGCAGCGCGATGGCCAGTGCGATCATGATCCCAAGGGTAGGATCGCTCAGCGCCGAGACAAAGGTGGCGAAGCCTTCGGGAAAGTTGTGGATAGTGATGGCAACGGCGGTGAAGATGCCGGTGCGTCTGAGTGCCGAGTGGCGCAGCGGCGAGCTGCGGTTGTCGCTTTTGAGCGCGTCGAGTGCGCCTTCGCTTTTGAGTTCGTGCGGATTGACCTCTTCGGGGATGAGGTAGTCGATGAGCGCCGCAAAACCGATGCCCGCAAAAAAGAGCAGGGTCGCTGCCCCCTCGCCCCACAATGCGCCCAGATGCACGCTTAGCTCCGCGCTTGCTTTGGAGAGAATCTCCACAAACGACACATAGAGCATCACCCCCGCCGAAAACCCTAGCCCAAAACTTAAAAAGAGGGGACTGCGCCCATGCGCAAAAAAGGCGATCGCCGCCCCGATGCCGGTGCTAAGCCCCGCAAGCAGGGTCAGTGCGAAGGCGAAAAGATAAACGCTGGGTTCAAGCGGCATGGGGCGCGGCTTTGATATTCGTTATTGGTATGCAGATCCCCTGAAATCGATATTTTCTACCGTGATGACAACGATGTTGTGATCATCATCTAGGGTGAAGATAATTCTAATATCCCCTTTTCTGATTCTGTATGCATTATCGACACCGCGTAATTTCTTCAGATCAATTGACTCGACTGATAGTTTATAGATCTTCTTTGCCGCTTTAATGATCAGTGCATCACAGGCATCTCGTGATAATTTTTGAGCGTTTTTCTCAAAAAAGTTGAGAGATTTTTTGAGATATTCGATCTCGATTTTCATAAATCATAGACTCTTTTAGAGCCTTCTGCGCGTTCTTCGAGCTTGTTTTGCTCTAAAATCGCTTTAATTTCCCACTCCTCTTCGGCGCTGACAAAGCCGATTTCAAAAGGATCGATGATCTCTAGGTTCTCTTTGGGGATCAGCGATAGAAACTGTTTGATTCTTTCGATGATACGTTCGTCAGCTTTGAGTAATAAGGTCTGCATGGTGATCCCTTGGAGTGTAGCTCATGAATGGCACCATTATACCGCTACGGCTCAAAAATCACCAGCGCCCTACCAAAGGGCACCTTCGCCTCCCGACTCAGCGCCCAAAGCACTTCATACCCCGGCGCTCTACGCGGGAAAATACCGTCGCCGTCGGTGAAATAGAGCAGCATGGTGCTCATGCCCAGCTCCGCGTCGATGAGGTCAAAGACGGGGCGGTAGTCGGTGCCGCCGCCCCCTTTGAGGCTTACATGTAAGTCGTCGCCGCCGTAGAAGGTGTGGTGGGCGTGGATGCGGGCGTCGCAGATAAGCAGCTCGATGCGAATCGAGGGGAAGCTTTGCATGATCGTCTCAAACTCTCCCATAAAGGCGCCTAGTAGCGCTTCGTCGATGGAGCCTGAAGTGTCGATGGCGACGGTGATGCTGAGCGTATCCGAGGCGAGTGAAGGCAGTGCGAAGCCGCGCCAGAGATGTTTTTTGTTCGGCGGCATAAAGGCGTAGTTGTTGCGCATGTGGCGGTTGATGGCGTTGTAGAGTTCAAAGCGCCAATCGACACCGCTGTGCTTGACCTTTTTGCCCAGACGCTCCAGCCCCGAGGGCATTTTGCTCTTTTGCAGGGTGACTTGCTGTGCGATGCTTTGGGTGTACTGCCACTGCGACTCGGTTTGCGGATCAAGGCTACCATCAAGGCCCTCTATGTGCGCTTGGGCCTCTTCGCTCAGATCATCAAAGGCACTCTCACCGTAGCTTTCTTTGAGCTGCGCGTAGATCTCTTCGGCGTAGAGGCCGCGAAATTCGGCGTTGTAGTTGGCACCTTGGGGGATGGCGAGACCGCTTTGTTTGAGGATGTCGTTGATGGCGTAGTCGGTGGCGAGCTGCCAGAGTGCGCCGTGTCGCCCGAGGCGGCGGTTTTGGTGGGCGAGGACATGGTGCATGGCGCAGTTGGTGAGGATAAATTGGAGGGTTTCAAGGTTACATGTAGCGATAAAGTCGGGGTTGTAGAGAAAGCGCACGCCGTTGCTGGCGTAAAAACGCACCTTCTCGCTCGGCTCTTCGCGCAGACGCGAGGCGAGCATCCCAAAATAGGGGTGGGTGACGCTAAGCCGACTCTTGGCCTTTTGCAGCAGGTTCATGGGCGCAGCAGGTGGTTGAACTTTTTCATCCAGAGGCTCCAGCTCTGCACATGGTCAAGCTCAATGCCCCGCGCCCTTAGATCCTCGACGATCATCACGGCAAAC
>DZBC01000090.1 GCA_022729835.1 Sulfuricurvum sp.
GGTGGCCGGATCAAAACGTCACGGGTGGCCGGATGGGTGCGTTTTTTGCAGGCAGGGCTAATCCAGCCGCTGAATCTCAATCTTACCCACCACACCGCCCAGCGGTACATCACCGCTGATCTGAACTGTATCCCCAACATTGAGCACCGATCCTAAAGTCGAAAAATCGGCCGTGAACACATATCCATCTTTAGCTGTGTAATCGATTGCGGTGACGACATTACGGATTGCACCCTCGATACTCTGCTGCTGCTCACTTAAGGTATAGCTACCGCTATAAAGTGCTGTAGCAGAGCGGTATTCAAAACTGCCCTGATCGTGGGCAAGCACCGCACTCGCACCGATCGAGAGCCGCATCTGCGCGACATTGTGCGCATAAAGCCCTACCGAAGGAACCGCGACATAGCCGCCTTCACGCTCTTGTGTGCCGCATCCTACAATCAGCCACGCGGTAGCCATAAAAGCAATACTTTTTCCCAACATCTTAAATCTCATTGATTTTATGAATGATCCAAAAGCCAAAGCCCAGAATCAGTGTCGATATGACGGCTACCGTGATCGTACCGGCTTCATGTTCCATCTTATTCCTTACATCCCCATCGCTTCGGCCATCGACCACATCGGCAGGAAAATTCCCAGCGCCAACACCAGTACAAAACCTGCAATCGCCGCGATCAAAATCGGTTCGATCATGGATGATACATTGTCGATGATGTTATCATATTTGTCATTATAGTACTTGGTAATCTTCTCTAGCATGGTGTTGAGTGCGCCCGAATCCTCTCCTGCTTTAAGCATCTGCAAGATCATGCTCTCAAACATTTTTGAATTTACAAAGCCGCTGTGCAGCGACTGTCCGCCCTCAATGTCCTCTACAATTCGGCCAAATTGCTGTTTCATATATCGGTTGTCTACGACGCCCACCGCTGCCTTGAGCGCATCCACAATCGGAATACCGGCATGGATCAGAACATTGAAAATATAGACGAACCGCCCCAGCATCGCATACTTCGTCACCGCACCGACAATATAGACCCGCAGCAACATCCGATCCGAAAAGAGGGCCAACTTCGGATGTCTTCGGTACATGTAAAGATAGATCCCCATCAATGCAAATCCGCCGATCAAAATAAAAGGGCCATACGCCGTCATGGCATGCTCAAGCCAAAGCAACATCCGCGTTGGAAAGGGCAAAATCGTGCCGCTTTGGGCAAAAATTTCTTTAAACTGCGGCACCACAAAAGTGATCACCACACCAAATGCAATCGCCATCGCAAAGATGGTGAGCATCGGATAGCGGGTCGCTTTTTTGAGCTTGACACGGTTTTCATGGATGGTCTGCAAAATATCCGCCAACTTTTCAATCGACTCCGAGAGCGCACCCGTCTGCTCTCCTAGATAGATCATCGACACCGATAGATTGCCCAGTTGCGTGCGAAACGGCTTGATGGCATTGGTAAACCCCTGCCCTCCTTCAATATCCTCATGCACCGTCTTCATAATGGCTTTAAGCATCACATCTTGCGTCGAGCGCACCACCTCTTCGAGACAAACATTGATTGGCATACCTGCATCCAACATGACTGAAAGCTGGCGCAATACAGAGATATAGTGCTCATTGTTGACGCGCTTGGCCTTGATCGGATCGCGCTGTTTTGCCATGAACTTACCTATTTTAACCCCAAAAGGTTCACTTACCTCTCGAAACTCAATCGGCACTCCGATCTGAAGTTTTTGAAACTGCTTCATCGCTTCAAGGCGATTGTCCGCCTCCACGACAACGCTTTGGCGCATCTCACCTCGGCGGTAGCGCACGTCGAAATATTTCATGCTCTAGCCGCGCGTCACGCGCATGATCTCTTCAAGCGGAATAATCCCCTTGAGCGCCTTTTGAAGCCCGTCTTGAATCATCGGTGTAAACAGGCCAATCTCCTTGGCTTTGGAGGCAATTTCAAATTTGTTGGCGTTGGAAGAGATGAGCTGCGAAATGACATTGTTGACCTGCAAAATTTCCACGATCATAATCCGTCCAGAAAAACCGGTCATGCCACATTTCGGACACCCTTTACCTTTGTAGAAAATGGGCTTTTCACCAAGATATTCCTGAATCTGACGCGTAAGATTGTGGTGCGGCTTGTACTCGCTTTTGCAATAGTCGCAATTGCGGCGCACCAAACGCTGCGCCACCACCGCCAGTAGTGAATCGGCGATCAGATAGGGCTCAAGCCCCATCTGCACCATCCGACTGATCGCACTGGGTGCATCGTTGGTGTGCAAGGTCGAAAAGACCAGATGCCCGGTCAGTGATGCCTGAACTGCGGCGTTGAGCGTCTCCATATCGCGGATCTCGCCCACCATGATCACATCGGGGTCTTGGCGCAAAAACGATTTGAGCGCCGCAAAAAAGGTGAAGCCCACCTTCTCATTCACCTGCACCTGCTGCACCAGCGGCAACTGATACTCGATAGGGTCTTCGACTGTGAGCACCTTGTTTTCAAGACTTTTGATCTCATTAAGCGCTGCGTAGAGGGTCGTAGTCTTACCGCTACCGGTGGGACCGGTGATGAGGATGATGCCGTGCGGGGAGCGAATGATCGATTCAAAAACTTCAAGATTGGTGTTTTCAAGCCCCAAATCGCCAAGTTTGAGCAGGATTTTTTGCTGATCAAGAATACGCATAACGATGGATTCGCCAAAAAGTGTCGGTGTTGTGGAGAGACGAAAATCGTACTTACCCTTGTTAATCTCCATCTCGAAACGTCCATCTTGCGCTTTGCGCCGCTCGGAGATGTCCAGGTTACCTAGAATCTTGATCCGCGAAGCCAGAGCGTTGTAGATGGTCAGTTCAAACACAAAAATCTCGTGCAACACCCCATCCACACGTACGCGCACCGAAACTTCATGCGCATCAGGTTCAATGTGGATATCACTGGCCTTGCGCACAATGGCATCTTGAATGATCAGGCGAATCAGGCGCATAACAGCGCTCTCTTCGCTGTCACTCTTATAACCCTCTTGGGAAACTTCGCGCTTTACCTCTTCGGCGATGGTTTTGGTATTTCGGATGATGGCAATGCGCTGGAAAATGTTGCGTATATCTTCATCGAGTGCCAAAAAGAGCTTGATCGGCTTGGAGATGACCACCCGCTCGACCGCTTCGAGCGCATCATAGCCCAAAGGATTTGACGTAGCGATGTAGACATACTCATCATCTTCGCGTATGGGCAGCGCTTCGGCGTGTTCGAGTACATGCCCCGGATAACGCCCAATAAGCTTAAAATCGAGCTCGACGCCGTAGATGTCCACAAACTCGATCCCCAGTTGATGCGAAAGCTCTCGGGCGATCTCTCGGTCGGTCACATACCCCTCTTGAATCAGTACTTCACCCAATTTTTTGGTGAAATTGGACCCTTTTTGAAGTGTGAGTGCATGCATGAGCTGCTCATGGGTAATGAGCTCCTTCTCCACCAGCAAATCGCCTAAACGTACAACCTGTTTTATCATTATCGGTACCTGTGTTGATCTACGCGCCCATCGGCGTGAATAACGTCTATCGCAATTCTACCCTTCTGCGCATCGTCAATGTAGAGTAAGTAGTGCAACCCATTTTCGCTAAACGTGAAGTGTCCCTCATCGGTATCGAGCACCTTGTAGCGTCCATCACGCAAGGAGCGAAACGCGACAGAGAGGGGATGATCCGAAACCGGCAACGAAAAAATCGAAATATCTACTCCGTCATAAACAAACTGAAAAATAAGCCGTTTTTGCAACAACAAAGACGTAAACAAAGTGGCGTTGGAGCGTGCTTCGGGTGAGCTATTAAGACGACTTTGAATCACGGAGAGCACATTGATATAGTCCGCGTTCATGCAGGCCATACCGATCAAAGAGAGCACCTTTTCATCGCGTTCGTTCTCGCCTAAAAGTGCTCTTCCGACCTCACACGCCTCTTCATAGGAACCCTCAGAGAGTTTTTGGGCCAGTTCATGATGCGGCGTTGCCCAAAGCGTCACCATAATGCCAAAGATCGCCAAAAGCTGCCGCATCTACGAACCCTGACTCCACGTCATCAGCAGCGTCTGCGCCTCTGTAGAACTTTTGTTGGAGAGAAACAGGCGCAATATCTCCATCGCACGCTCTTTGTTGCCCCGTGCATATTCGGATTTGGCGTAAAGGAGCCACGCACCTTGGGCCTCTTTGTCAAGAATATTGGCCCGCTTGGCCCATGATGAAGCCAAAAGATACTCTTGCTGATCGAAATAATGCTGCGCGATCTTAAGCGCCGTTTCATAGCGCGGGTCGCGCTCATGCAGCGCTGTCAGCTCTTCAATGCCCGATACCTTTTTGGTACTGATGCGGACGTTTTGCGCACTCTGCGGGGTAATAGGCGGCGTTACATGTAAAGGCTCTTCTTGCTTGATGGGCGCGACGGGAGCGGGCTTGGTTTCTTGTTTGCTTTGGGCGTAACGTAGTAGATAAGCTTCATCGACCATCACGCTGTAATTGGCGTCTTTGCTCTGTGCAGCGCTCGATGTCTGTGCCACAACCGCTGCAGGTGCTTGAGCGGCCGGCTCAGATTCCCAGACCAACACCCCTTTGAAATAGGCAAACCCCAAAGCACCAAAGAGGGCCAAAACAAGAACCACCACCTTGAGTACTTTGATCCGACGCCGCTTACGGTAGAGAATACAGCGCTGCAACAGCGCATCAAAGCTATTATGCATCCAGACACCCCAGATCAATAGCAGCCATAGTGACGATGCAGTCGTCGGGTTTGGAGTGCGCAGAGATTCCGTTTGTTTTGGCGTGATCTACCAGCAAAAAAATCCGGCGAAACATCTGCTTGAGCAGACGAAAATTGCCCTGTGTGTAACGCTCAATCGCTTTAAACTCTCGCTTGCCCAAACCTTCCGCCAACATCCCTATATTGTGTCGCAGTAGCGTCGATTCGAGGTAGTGACGCAGTTCACTCCCCTCTAGCAGCCCCAACGTCACGACCCGATGGTCACGCGTGGCAAAGTGGGGTTTTTTGATGATGGCTTCGCCCTCTTGTCGGTGCATACAGAGCAGAAAACGAAATGCCTTTGTATCGGCAAGAATACGGATGTACTCAAACACCCGCTCATGCAACAACTGTGCCTCATCCAAAACGATCAGATGCGGCGTCTTGGCGTAGCGCTCTATCGCACGCTCTTTCATCTGCGGAAGGGTCATGGACGACTGCATCAATGCATCATCTTGAAGCAAAAAAAGCATAAAACCTTCCGGCGAATCAAACGGCTCACTGGCCATCACGATACGCCGCTCTGCTTCGAACTCTTTTTGCAACAGATGCAACATATAAGTTTTGCCGACTCCGGGTTCTCCTAGCAAAAAGAGCAAGCCGACCTCATCGCGTCTCACGATCCCAAAAAGGGTGTTTTTGGCAAATTCAGCGCTCATACTCTCAAAATAGTCTGCCTGATCAAAGCTGCTCTCAAAAAGTGCGGCGGCAGAAGCGTAGTTGCTCAT
Organism: Sulfuricurvum sp.; assembly: GCA_022729835.1. Lineage (GTDB taxonomy): Bacteria > Campylobacterota > Campylobacteria > Campylobacterales > Sulfurimonadaceae > JAFGUB01. The sequence goes on from DZBC01000090.1 coordinate 5,512, forward strand.
TCGAAATGCTCTACAATGTGGCGCTCGGCATCACCGATGGTGGGAAAATTCTCATGCGTCACGATCTTTGGCGTCACGACAATAATCAGCTCTACCTTTTCACTCTCTACACCGCTGGAGCGAAACAGTCCGCCAAAAATGGGAATCGACCCTAAAAGCGGCACCGAAGTTTTGGCCTCCACACTACGGCTTGAAACCAAGCCGCCGATCACCACGCGACTACCGTCTTTGGCTTTGACGATGGAGGAGAGCTGCTTGATCTTGATATCAGGCGGCATGGTGCGCACCCCCTCTTCCGTGGTGCCTTGAGCCGCCGTGCCAAGAGTGAGACCGTTATTGGCGTCAAGCTCTTCACTGAGCACCGGATTGATGCGCAGAATCACAAAACCATCATCTGTGATCTCAGGGACAATGTTAAGCGTCAGCCCCACAAAAACGGAACTCATGATGTAGGTGTTGGTCGTCGATGCCCCAACGTTGGTGGCGCTGACGCTACCGCTTTGATAGCGGTAGTTGATCTGATTGCCGACATTGATGACGGCGGGCTGGTTGTTGAGCGTGAGAATCTTGGGTGTCGAGAGGGTGTTGACATCGCCGTAGCGGTGCAAAAACTGCATCAACCCCTCCATCGAGAATTGGTAGTTGAACGAAAAACTCGGCGCATTGAGCGATCCGTACTGATCTCCGGCGATCATGTTGCCGGCTTTACCACCAAGTGAGAGCTGAAACTTCGACCAGTCCACCCCTGAGTTATTGCGATCCGCATAACGCAACTCAAAGATTTTGGTCTCAAGCATCACCTGCTTATGCAGACGGTCGCGCAGTTTATCAAGGTACTGCTCCACACGAGCGATCTGAGATTTGGTGCCGGTAATGGTCACAATGCCCGCTTCGCGGTTGATGATCGATTTGCTACTGATCTGTCTTGCATCCTCATCACGTGACAAAATGGCGTCGATCTCGTGGGTGAGCTTGTCCCAAAACTCGAATTTGGTGTTGGAGCGTATGGTTGTGGAGTCGGCGTTGACTCCGCCGCCTTGCTGCGCACCCCCCTCAGCGCCGCTCGCCGCCATGTTATAGCCCGATGTTGCGTTCGTCCCCGATGTACCCGTATTGTTCGACGCTGCGCCGACGGTGATGGTTTTGGTGGACTCTGTGGTCTGTTCGCTGAGATTGACGTAATCGATCACAAATGAGCGCGTCTCCAAATAGGAGAGCGTAAGCACCTTACGCTCGGCATCGTAACGGTAAAAAAGGTTGTTTTGGGAGAAGAGAAAATCAAAAAGATGCTCCAAAGTGTAGTCTTTGATGTGTACCAAAAAGAGATTCGATTCGAGCAATTTACGCGCCTCTTTGTCAGCGACGATCACCGAAAAGTGGCAGCTTTCCGCTACATTTTCGACGATATCGACGATTCTAACACTCCCCTTGCTTTGCGCCAGATCGAACGAAAAGAGCATGTCATCACATGCATGTACCAAGGGCCAACACCCCAGTGTCCAAAGGCTCAAGGCTGCTAAAAACCGTCTCATCGTGCCGGCTCCTTTTTGATGTGTAAATGTTGCGCGCGCGTCAGCGCAACGGCGACCTGCTCGTGCGCATAAGCGATCACGATTCCGCCCTCTGTGATGGCCGCCACCGTTCCGCCCGCAAGCGCGTCTCCCTTGGCAACCCAGCGTCCATCAACCCATGCGCGACCGGCGAGAATGGTCTCTACCCGTAGCGCTTTTGGCGGCACACTCGCCACAATGAGGCTCTTTTGCGCCAACAAGGGCTTGCCCCGCGCAAACGGATCATAAACGTGGTAAGGGGGTTTGGGCTTTAGCTGTGTCTCGCCGGAGAGACGCTCAATCTTGGCGGCTATCTCATGCACATCGGCATACGCACACCAAGCCAATACACTCCAAAGCAGCGCCCACTTCATAAGTCCACTCCATAGTGCAGCAATATCAGTTCAAAACGGGTCGCATTCATCTCATCGATGCTTACATGTAAGGACTCCGTCACCAAAAGGGCATTGAGGCTGTCGATGTAGTGATGCAGTCCCGTAATCGCCGCGAAGTCGCCCGTTCCGCTGACCACCAGACGGCTTTTGGGTTGTAAATGTACCTGCGGTTTCGACTCCAATAGCGTGCTTTTGATCTGCTCTAAGGCGATGCCCCCTTCGACGGAAAATTTAAGAATATCATCCAAAATCTCGATGCTACCGCGCTCATTGTAGTAAATAAAATTGATCGACTGTAGCTTGGTCTGCAAAAACTGCTTCTGAAAGTGTAGATGGTTGATCCCATCTTCAAGGACGAGTGACTCTTTTTTGGCCTTGAGGATCGCGCTCTCCAAGGAGCGGTTGCTGTTTTTGAGTAGTTTCATCTCCAGCGATTCGATCTGCTCTTGTTTTGAGACGATCTCCTCACTCAGCGCCTCACCATACAGCACCCAGCTCATGTAGACAGTCGCGCACAGCACAATCAAATGCACCGCCACACGCTTGGCGCGTCCCATCTGTGCTAACTGCGTCTCTAGCTCAGCCAACTGCTGCTTCATGGGCGCACCTCGATGAGACTTTCGTAGATATGCTCGTCACGGCGGATCTCGCGGGTCGAGACATGAGCGTAGCCGCGCTCAAGTAGACGCTTCATAAACTTGGCGATATCGTCGCGCTTTTGGTATTCGCTGATAATGTGTACATAACAGCTTTGGGTGCCGTTTTGCTCGATCATGCGCGACGACAATCGATACGCCTCAAGCGCCTGATTGATCTCTTCCATCATCACCTGTCGCGCTCTGGTGTGTACGCGCTGTTGCGAGAGGGCGTCAACCAATACGCCGAAACTCTCAATCTGTGCGCCGATCTGCGCCTGCTCGGATGCCAAAGTGTCACGCTCTTGGCGTAAGGCCGTGAGCTTGGCTTGCAGTTTTTTGCCCAGCGTCTCCATGACGTCCACCTGCGCCTTTAGCTCCTGCTGTTTTGACTCCAGCGCATCGAGCTCATAGAGGGCATAGAGCGGGTAGGCGAGCGCGAGCAACACAGACGCAGCGAGGGTCGCCAAAAAAAGTCCGGCGTGGGTTTGATAAAAGGGGGGCTGTCGCTCAAACAGCGTCAAATTCACGCCGACGCAGCGCCCCTGAACGATTGCAAGCAAATAGAGGGCGTAGAGCGCATCGTGCTGGCGCTGCGGCTCGATCCCCTCAAGTGTCGGCAGTACCAGATACTGCGCCGCGTCGAATCCGTAATTGG
>DZBC01000091.1 GCA_022729835.1 Sulfuricurvum sp.
CTCACGGTCAGTCATACGTGCATTACATACAAGTCCTGCAAGACGAACACCACCAGTGTTTGCGTATTTCAAAATCCCTTTAGAGATGTTGTTAGCCGCATACATCGCCATCATTTCGCCTGACATTACGATGTAAATCTCTTGTGCTTTACCTTCACGAATCGGCATTGCAAAGCCGCCGCAAACAACGTCACCAAGAACGTCGTAAGAGACGAAATTCAGACCCTCTTCTTCGTAAGCACCCTCTTCTTCAAGAAAGTTAATTGCAGTGATAACACCGCGACCGGCACAACCAACCCCTGGCTCTGGTCCGCCTGACTCAGTGCAGTTGATCCAACCCCCTGGTGTACCTGGAGCAAAAATGCCCGCGCCTGGTTTACATGCATCTTCGAGTTCGAGATCCTCGACGGTTCCCATTTCCGCAGCAAGCTGAAGGATGGTGGATTGTGCTTTCTCGTGCAGGATCAGACGTGTAGAGTCCGCTTTTGGATCACAACCGACGATAAGAATGTTCTTGTCGAAGTAGTGCGCCATAGCGGCCAAAGTGTTTTGAGATGTAGTAGACTTACCAATCCCACCTTTTCCGTAGAATGCAATCTGACGTAGTGCAGACATTTTTTCCCCTTTTTTCTGAGTTGAACTTCGCAGCATCTATTGCAGGATGTATTCTCGATTTTTTTGGGGTACGGGCGCGACAAGAAGAGACAAAATGGTCGTTTTTGTAGGAACGATTTATGTAAGGCGCCGCATTTTTGCGACGAAAAAGCTTACATGTAAGGCTTACGACAAAAAGTCGTAAACCGCTTTGGCGTCGCCGCAAAAGAGAATAGGGAGAGTGGTGCGCTCGATTTGGTAGTCGTACATCGGATCGTAGTATTCGCGCAGTAAGGTGGCAATCCAAAGCTTGTGCCCCTGCGTCTCGCCGCAGCGCTCTTGATGCGTGTGCGCCTCGTGCATCTGAGCACGCACCCGCTCATAGCGCTCATGCCCCAAACGCTTGATAATCCGCGACAACGCCTCTTGCATCGCATCAAACCAGCGCGCGCCCATGCGCTGCTGCAAGTCGGTCACATAAGCCTCAAAGACCACCTCCACGCGCTCTTCAAAAGGGCACTCCAAGATGATCAAGCCCCCTTGCAAAAAAGCGTCATAGATCGGCTGAGGGATAAAGAGCCGTCCGATGCGGTAGCTCTCATGCTCGATGATAAGGTGCGCTAGCCCTTGCGCTTCATGGCGAATCAGCGCGTAGCCAAGCACGTTTTCAAAATCGATCTGCGAAGGCTGCGGTGTGCTCATCTTGCCAAAAGCCGATCCGCGATGATTGGCCAACGCCTCCAGATCGACCGCTCCGCGCAAGCGATTGAGCAGCAGCGTCTTGCCCGATCCGGTGCGTCCGCCGATAATGCGCACGCTTGATGTTGCGGCGATGCGCTGCGCTTCGGTGCTGAGATAGCTACGAAACGCTTTGTAGCCCCCTTTGAGCCGGGGCAGCTCTAGGCCCGCTTCGCCAAGCCACTGCTGCGCGATGCGCGAGCGCTGACCGCCGCGAAAGCAGTAGATATAGGCCTCAGGATGCGCACGCGCAAACTCCGCCCACGCCGCGATCCGCTCCTCTTTAATAGCACCGCTGATCAGCTCATGCCCCAGCGCCACCGCCGCCGCGTTGCCCGCTTCTTTGTAGCGCGTCCCTACCAAAGCACGCTCTTCATCATTGAGCAGCGGTAGATTCACGGCCCCTTCAAAAGCGCCTTTGACAACCTCGACCGGCGCGCGCACGTCGATGAGCGGCCGCGCCTCAAGCACGATGGAGCGAAAATCCTCCACCGTCTGCATCAGACCACCTCAATGAGCGGCGCTTTGATCGCCGTGGTTTCGCCGATAGGGGCGAGTTCAAGACCATAGCGTCGCGTCAGGGCTAAAAACTCCGCCTCGCTCTCGCGCGCCACCACGCACAGCAGCCCGCCTGAGGTCTGCGCATCGCAAAAGAGATCCGCCCTCGCTGCGCTCATAGGCCCCAGATGCGCCTGATAACTCTCAAAATTGCGGCGCGTACCGCCGGGAATGCACCCCAGTGCTTGATAGTGCGCGGCGCCTTCAAGCAGCGGCACCGCGTCGCCGTAGATGATCGCGCCCACGCCGCTGCCCAGACAGATTTCGCTCAAGTGCCCCATCAGCCCAAAACCCGTCACGTCGGTCATGGCGCTCACCCCTTCGATCTGCGCGATCTCGAAGCCCGCGCGGTTGAGCGTGCTCATCGCATCGATGGCGACTTGCAGCGCTTCGGGCGTAATCTTGCCCTGCTTTTGGGCCGTGGTGAGGATGCCCACCCCCAGCGGCTTGGTCAAAAAGAGCAGTGCGCCGCTTTGGGCGGTGTTGTTGCGCTTGAGGTAGCGGTTTTCGACAATGCCGCTTACCGCAAGACCAAAGATCGGCTCGGGTGCGTCGATGCTATGGCCGCCTGCGAGCGGAATCCCCGCCTCCTTACATGTAAAGCGCCCCCCTTCGATCACCGCTTTGGCGATCTCGCTTGAGAGGGTATTGACCGGCCAGCCAAAGATGGAGAGCGCCATCAAAGGCCTCCCGCCCATCGCGTAGATATCGCTGATGGCGTTGGTGGCGGCGATGCGCCCAAACGTAAAAGGGTCATCCACGATCGGCATAAAAAAGTCGGTCGTCGAAAGCAGTGACGTGCCGTTGCCCAGATCATAGGCCGCCGCGTCGTCGTTGCTGGCGTTGCCCACAAGCAGCTCGGGGCAGACAAACGCATCGCGCGAACCTTGCAAAATCGCATCGAGCACCTTGGGCGCGATTTTGCAGCCGCAGCCCGCACCGTGGGAGTATTGGGTTAGTTTAATCTCGCTCATGTCACCTCTTTTTTTGACGCATGATAATCTTGATGGGCTTAATAAGATGGTATCCTTCGCGCATGAAAACCATTAACATCCCCCACTTTGCCACCCTTGCGCTAGAACACGTCGTGCTGGATTACAACGGCACCATCGCCAAAGACGGCGTCTTGATTGCCGCGCTTAAACCTCTGCTGTTAGAGCTTGGAGCCCACTACCGCCTCTACGTCATCACCGCCGATACCTTCGGCAGCGTCCACGCCCAGCTTGAAGGGCTGGATATCCGCGTTGTCGTCTTGCAAAGCGAGGAGCACACCGCCGAAAAGGCCGACTTTGTCCGTAGCTTGGGCGCAGAGCACTGCGCCGCAATCGGCAACGGCAACAACGACGCGCAGATGCTCCAGAGCGCCGCGCTGGGCATCGCCGTGCTCGGTGATGAAGGATGCGCCACCGCCACCCTGGTTCAAAGCGACATTACATGTAAACACATCACCGAAGCGCTCGAACTGCTCTTGCATGAAAAGAGGCTAATCGCCACCCTTCGCCGCTAAAATCAATAGTTTTTAAGGAAAAATTGGCTATATTTCCGGCCTTCATTCACATAATGCGGCCGTGGTGAAATTGGTAGACACGCTAGATTCAGGTTCTAGTGGGGGAAACCCTGTGGAGGTTCGAGTCCTCTCGACCGCACCACCCTATTTTAGGGACTTTCAAGCGCTCTTTTTAACCCAATAAACACTTCTAACAAATACTCATTGTGCACTACTGAAATCAATTGCTGATGTAAATTTTTATTACTGATATGTAATTAATGTTATCTTGTGTATTGCCAAAATTCCCTATCTCCACTTGGTTGTGGTAATCAATCTGTATCTTGCCTGCGTTACGATCCTGCCCAAAATAGGAGTTTCATGCGCATCGTCATCTGTACCGACACGCTGGGTGATCTCAACGGCGTATCACGCTTTATTCAGGATATGGCTGAGCTGTCGCTACATTCGGGAATTGACCTGCACGTCGTCACCTCTACAGCAAAACAGTGTCCAAAAGCCCGCAATATTCACAACGTCAAACCAATTTTCCGCACCAAAATGCCCTTTTACAACGAGCTTGATCTCGCCTTCGCTTCGCGCTCCAGAATCGAAGAGAAGGTGCTATCGCTTGAGCCCGATCTTTTACATGTATCGACTCCGGGCCCGGTCGGATTTATCGCCAACCGCATCGCCGCACAATACCGTATTCCCACCCTCGGTACCTACCACACGGATTTTCCGGCCTACATACAAGATCAAACCGGCTCTACACTCTTAAAGAAAATCACCGAAGGAGTTATGCGCCGTTTTTATGCCGGCTTCTCTCATGTCTTTAGTCGTTCGGGTAGCTACCTTGATATTATGGAGCGCTCTATCGGCATCGACGCCTCACGCAGCTCTATCTTGCGCGCAGGGACCAATCTGGCACGCTTCAACCCAGAGCGTAAAGACCGCGCCATTTTTGAACGGCTCAACATTCCAAAGGCCCAGCATTACCTGCTTTATGTCGGGCGCATATCCAAAGAGAAAAACGTCCCCTTTCTGATGCGGGTATGGGAGGCGTTTTTGCAAGAACATACCGAATTTGACGCACGTTTAATTTTGGTGGGAGAGGGAAAGCTTATTGATCGCTATAAAGCCACTACGGAGTCTCGCAAAGCCCATTTCCTTGGAGGCATCCGTGACAACGCGCTGCTAAGCGCTCTGTATGCTTCAAGCGATGTTTTTTTGTTCCCTTCATTGACGGACACACTAGGACAGGTGGTTATGGAGGCTCAGGCGAGCGCCGTGGCGAGTATCGTCTCCGATCAAGGTGGCCCGCAAAGTATCGTCGGCTATAATGCACATCACGGCGGGCTGATCGTACGCGGCAATCATACGAGCGCTTGGGTAGAAGCCATCGCCGATCTGCTACTCGATCCGCAGAGGCGCGAACGTCTCGGGCAAAACGGTTGGGAAAACATGCGTCATTTCAACATCAAACAATCATTTGAAGCTTTTATCGACGCACACAAAAGGGCCTATGAACACCACGCATCCGCATGAACGCAAGGGTGAGTTCTACGCCTTTTTACTCTCTGCGCTCGAGGGGCTCTTCCCTATTTTGTCCCTCTCCACGATTCATGCTTATGGCGCCATCACCGCTTATGGGTATACCATCGCACTTTCCACACTGCTCTTTTTGCTCCTGCTGTGGCGCTATGGGTTAGCACGTGAGATGCTCGAGCCTGCAGTGCGTCGTGACCTGCTGCTCACCTCGCTCTTTATCACCTTGCTCTTTTTGGGGATCTTCATAGGACTACGCTACACCACCGCCGCAAACGCTTCGGTTATTATGGTGTTGCAACTCTTGTTTTCCTATCTCTATTTCGACCTCTTCGGGCCACAACGTATGCGCGGTGTGCATCTACTAGGCGCCGCACTGATGGGAGGGGGAGCGATAGTGGTGCTGATTCCAAGATCGTGGCAGTTCAATCCAGGAGACCTGATCATTTTAGGTTCAGCCGCCATCGCACCCATCGCCAACTACTACCAAAAACGCGCCAGAGCGAAGGTCTCTAGCCTCAGCGTGATGGGTGCGCGCAACCTCATCGCCCTGCCTTTTTTGGCGCTCGCGGCCTTTTGGTTTGAATCTCCCCCTCATCTGCTAGAGCATCCCGAAGCGCTGGGCTTTTTGTTGCTCAATGCTGTATTGATCTTTGTCCTGGCCAAGGTGCTTTGGATAGAGGCCTTGCACTACATTTCAGTGACCAAACTAAGCGCTCTGGCAGCCTTTATTCCACTGTGGACGCTTCTCTTTATCTACCTCATTGACGCAACAGTCCCCTCCACTCAAGCGCTTTTCGGGGCTTGCGCGGTCGTCATCGGGGCCGTAGCACTCACCAGACGCGCTTAAGTGCGCTGCAATCGCACTAACTCCTCCGCGACGGCTGCGACATGGTTCTTGACCTTCACGTTGCTCCATGCGGCGCGTATAATGCCTTGCGGATCGAAGATACATGTAGAGCGCACAATGCCCATGTACTCTTTACCGTAGTTCTTCTTCATCGCCCAAACCCCGTACTCTTGCATCATCTGCGTGCTTTCGTCACTAAGCAGCGTAACCCCCAAATGCTGTTTTTCAATGAAGGCGCGGTGCCGCTTGGTCGAATCGGCGCTCACCCCTAAAATTACTGCGCCCAAAGCTTCAAAATCATTCATCGCTTCGGTAAATTCACACGCCTCCGTCGTACATCCAGGGGTTGAATCTTTAGGGTAAAAATAGAGTACGATCCATTTGCCGCGCAGATCGCGCAAACAGATCTCTACATCGTCTTGGTTGTTCAGACAAAAGTCTGGCGCCGTTGTTCCGATCTCAAGCATATTCACTCCTTTTTTTGGCTGCAACTATACCCAAAGCGCTTAGGTGATGATGACCGATTGGATCTCGCTCATCTCCTCAATGGCAAATCTAGGCCCTTCACGCCCCACGCCGCTAAGCTTTACCCCACCGTAAGGCTGGATATCAAAACGCAAGGTCGGCATATCATTGATGACCACACCACCCGCATCAAGCTCCTCGATGGCACGCTTGGTGAGGGCGAGATCTTGCGTGAAGATCGAAAACTGTAGACCATAGGGTGCCGCGTTCATCCGACCTACCGCCTCATCAAAGCCGCCCACGCGCACCAGACTCACGATCGGCGCAAAAACCTCCTCGCAAACAATCTTCATGGCATCAGTAACATCGGCCATCACACAAGGATAGAAGATACGCCCCTCACGACGCACCTCAAGCAGTGGCCTTGCCCCCTCGTCGATGGCGCTTTGCACCCATGCCTCTGCGCGCTGCGCCGCCTCGTCGTTGATCAACGGCCCCATAAAAGTAGCCTCATCATAAGGCGAGCCCACCGTCAGCTTGAGCGTCTCCTTGGCCATCAGCGCGGCAAAAACGTCATACACAGCCGTATCTACATAGATGCGCTGCAAAGAGATACACACCTGCCCGGAGTTGACAAAAGCTCCAAGTGCACAGCGCTGCGCCGCATAGGCCAGATCAGCGCTCGCATCCACATAGGACGCTGCGTTGCCGCCTAGCTCCAAAGCGACCTTTTTGATGCCGGCGGTGCGTGTGATGATCTGCCCCACACCCACCGAGCCCGTAAAGCTGATGACGCGGGGAATATCGCTAGAGACCAGAGCAGAGCCCACCTCCGCGTCGCCGTAAACCACACTTAAAGCATCGGGGATGGCGTAGGGACTCTCGATAAAAAGTGTGGCAAATTTATAAGCGCACAGCGGCGCTTCGGGGGTAGGCTTGAGCACCACGGCATTACCCGCAACAAGGGCTGGGGCGAGCTTGTGCGCCACTAAGTTGAGCGGAAAGTTAAACGGGGTGATCGCCACCACTACCCCAACCGGCACACGCCGAAAAAAAGCAAGTGTTTTACGTCCGCTGGGCATCGCGTCGGTGTTGATCGTCTCACCGTGCATGGTCCGCATTGTCTCACACGCAAGACGCAGGGTTTCGATGCAGCGATCCACTTCAATGCGTGCGTAGGTGATGGGCTTACCCACCTCATCGGTGATGGTTTTGGCCATCTCTTCGCGCATGGACTCCAGACGTTGTGCAACATCAAGCAACCAACTGCAGCGTCTTGAGAGTGTACTTTGCTTACATGTAACAGCGGCGCGACGGGCGATCTCTAGTGCTTTGCGTGCATCTTCCGCGTCACATACCGAAGCGCGGGAGACTACTTCGCCGCTGTAGGGGCTGCGGCGTTCACTCATATTCGCTTTGGTAACCGCTTGTGAGCCAAAATAGATCATTGCTTCCATTCGTTATCCTTCGACACTATTTTTGCAAAATGGTAACCAATTTAGCGAAATGTGCGCTGTGCTTCAGTACAATTTTGCAAAGAAGCAACAAAGGTACTCCATGCTAACCCTTCACATCACCTCCGGCGCTCTGGGCGTGCGCCCCCCTGTCACAAAGCCGCATCCCGGTTTTTATCTGCAAGTCGGCGAAGAGCGCTTCCGCCGCTTGGTGGACGAACACTACGAAATGATCCGCCACAGCGACATCGCCTTTCTCTTTCCCGTCCAAGACGAAGATGATTTTGAAGCAGCCAAAAAGCACGCGGCCGATTTTTTCATCCAGATCTGCGGCGGGCCTGACTACTTCAATCAAACACGCGGAGCGCCGCAAATGGTCGGCCGCCACGCCCCCTTTCGTATCGATGCCCATGCTAGAGAGCGCTGGCTGGAGTTTTATACCGTGCTACTGCCCCGTCTCGAAGAGGAAGGCATAGACCCCCAGTACATCAAATCCTTCTGGGACTACATCGATATTTTCTCCATCTGGATGATCAATACTCCTGATCACGCGTGACATTTGCTTACATGTAACCCTTACATGTAAGCCTCTAATCAATCCTAAACCACAACTCTGATAAGATACGCCAAATTTTATCACAGCGGGTTTTTCACACATGGATGCAGCCAAGTATATCTGGATGAACGGCGAATTTGTCGCATGGAACGATGCAAAAGTACACGTACTCTCTCATACGATTCACTACGGCAATGGGGTCATTGAAGGCACCAAGGCCTATAAAACTGACCGAGGTTATGCGATTTTTCGCCTGAGCGATCACACCAAGCGTTTGCTTGAATCGGCCAAGATGACCCTTATCACCATTCCCTATAGCATTGAAGAGCTCAATGCCGCGCAAGTAGAACTACTGCGCCGCAACGCCTTTAGCGGAGACAACGTCTACATCCGCCCTTTCGCCTTTTTGGGTTATGGCGTCATGGGTGTCTACCACAAACACGCCCCGGTCGAAACCGTCCTCTCTGCATGGGAATGGGGCGCGTATCTGGG
>DZBC01000092.1 GCA_022729835.1 Sulfuricurvum sp.
ACCCCACTAAAGCAACTTTTGAACCGCTTTTGGGGTTATGCAAGAAGTCTAATGAAATCTACACTGAGCAATGACAATAATATCCTCAATGATCGTATACACTAATCGATGCTCCGACGTGATTCGTCTTGAAAAATAACCGTGAAAATTCTCTTTAAGTCGCTCAGGTTTTCCGAGTCCGTTGGAATCATCGGGATTTCTTTTGATATCCAGCAAAAGAGCATTAATTCTTTTGAGAATCTTCTTGTCATTGTGAACCCAATATTGATAATCTTCCCATCCTCTATCGGCAAAGCCGATAATCATACCTCGATCTCTCTTTTGGTAAATTTGAGACTTTCTATCTGATCAACGGCGTCATTGAGTCTGTCTCTATTGTTTTTTGAAGACAAAAGATAGATGGTCTCTTTCATCGCACTGTATTCATCGTATGAGAGTATGACGGCTGTTTTATCATCTTTTGTGGTAATGATATATTCGTCAAAGTCATCGCAGACCTTGTTGATGATCTCTCTAAGATTGTTTCTGGCTTGTGAATAAAATACCGCTTGCATCTAAATTCCTTTTGACAACATATTGTCATTCTAGCACAGCCGCAGTGGATTTGTCAATTTACCTCGTTCCCAAGAAGATAAAACGGTAGTTTTTGAGGGTGTTTAGGCTGGCTTGCTGTAGGGGTTGGTACCAATGTAGCGGCGTAGAGATGATGCGGTCATCCATCAGCGTTACATGTAAATAGTGATCATCGAAATGGACTGCCTTACCTTTGAGCAAACCACTCATGCCTGCTCCTCAATTAATCCTCAAAAGGCACCCTCCTACGCGCTGCTACAGCCAATGGCTATATCATGCTCCCGCGCATACGCAGCGCCCCACTCGATCATCATCTCCAAAACGGGTCGGAGCGCTTCGCCTTGGGCGGTGAGGCTGTACTCTACCTTGGGCGGGACTTGCTCGTAAATCACGCGGCGCACCAGAGCGTGCTCCTCCATTTCGCGCAGTTGTTGGGTGAGCATCTTTTGGGTGATGCGCGGCATGAGGCGGAGCATTTCGCCGTTGCGCAGCACTTTTTTGTTGTGAAGATGCCACAAAATCAGCCCTTTCCATTTGCCGCCGATGATCTCCATCGTCAGCTCGAAAGGGCAGTTGAAGGGTGTCGATGTCTCCATTTGTAGTTACCTTTTGGTATGTATGGTGCTTTTTAGTATGTTCTTGACGAAAAGATGAGTATGTTATAGAATCCCGCCTGTTAAGCACCTAAAAGGAGACTACCGATGAGAAACGACTTTGAAAAAGCGATCCGTTTTCGCCATGCCTGCAAACTCTTCGATGCTGCGCGCGCGATTGAACCTGAAGAGTTCACCTTTATTCTTGAAGCGGGCCGATTGAGCCCCAGCTCTTTTGGCGTGGAACACTGGCGCTTTTTTGTGATCCGCGACACCGCGATGCGTCAAGCGATATACGCAGCGGCATGGAATCAGGCCCAGATCACCACGGCTTCGGAGCTGGTCGCCGTGGCCTACAAAAAGCGGGTGCGCAGCAGCGATCCGTTCATTCAAAGTGCCTTTGATCGGTTTGGCTATCCTCAAGCCCTGCGTGGAATGTATGCCGATTTTATCGACCCTAGAAGCGATGAAGTGCTGGAGTGCTGGTCGTCGCGTCAGGTCTATATCGCTGCGGCGAATATGATGAGTGCCGCGGCATCTTTGCAGATCGACTCCTGCCCCATCGAGGGGTTTGATCGCGCTGCGGTAGAGCAGATTATGGGGATTGACACCGATCTGTTCGGGGTGGCGCTGCTTATTCCCTTTGGCTATCGCGTCAAAGAACAGCCGCCGCGAATGCGCTCTTCGCTTGAGGAGCTGGTGCAGTATCTATAAGCGCAACCGCTACGGTCATAGACTTAGTAGCTGTACCCCCCTCAACATTGAGCAAAATAGTCATATCCAACCCGCGTTCAAGCCCCTTGAGCGCAAACATCAGCGCCATCGGTGCTTTGATATTGGCACTCAGAGCAGACCGCCGAGCAACATTAAAGCCAGCAAAACTTTTTTCACGATGAATTGATACAACAGTCTAATGCGGCACTATTACAGACGTGTTAAGCAGTGCACCGATGCCATATCGTTACTGCCACACTCCCATCAGCTCCAGTGCCGCCCTTCCTAGACGTTGGCGTTTAGGGGCATCCTCGGGGGTATTGATCTGCATATTGAGCGCAAAAGCATAGACGCGCCCCTGCCGTTCTACCCAGCCGACCCACCAACCGACCCCGCTGCCCGGAGCATTTTGCCACCCTGTTTTACCGTAGAGTTTTGCTTTTTGCGTCTGCTCCAGCAGCACGATATCGCGCACCGCGCTTTGCGCCGCTTTGGAACAGTTTAGTTCTCCCTGCGCGAGCGCGGCCAAAAAGATGCTCTGCTCGACCGCGCTGATCTCAAGCGGTCCGTCGAGCCAAAAACGATCCACCGCCGCGCCGATTCGGGCGTTGCCATACCCCAGCATTGCCACACCCTGCGCCATGCGCCGATGACCGATGCGCCGCGCGAGCTCCTGAAAGATCGGCACATTGGATAGCCCCATCGCCTCTCGCAGCGCCATATCCTCCGCCCACGCCGCGATAAAAGGCTCTTTTGGCCCCGTGTAAGGCAGCACCTCATCCACACTCTGCACTGCGCCGACGGAGAGACCGATCAGCGCATTGGCAATCTTAAACGTCGATGCGGGGATGAAGCGCTCATGGGCACGCTCACGGTTGTAGCCCTTGAGTGTTTGCGTCTGCGCATCCAATAGCACAAAGGTGGCATTCACCTCTTCGCGCTCAAAAAGAGTGCGTACCCCCTCATGCTCCTCCCAAGCACCCAGCCATGCCGGAGCCAGACAGCAAAACAAAACGAGTACCCTTAGAATATATTGGTTACATGTAAGCATTAATTCCCCCTAAAACGCCGCTTTAAACGCCTCAATCTGCGTCGTGTAGCGCTCCAGTTGGCGGCATGGCGTAACATGGGTATCCAAGATAATGTTCACGGGTAGATATCTCCATCATAAAACATGCGATTTATCTCTTCATCTTCTTTGTCAAAATCATCAGGAACACTTATTTTTCCTTTTAACTGACCAAATTTTCTAGGTGATGGTGATCTTTTCTCCCTTGCTGAGGGCATCCAACTCACACGACTTTGGCTTCTTTAAAGACAACAATTCCGTCTTCATCTCCGTACAGATACGCCCCTTCTCGAAACGCAATACCGCCAAACACCACTTCGACACCGCGTTTTGCTGTTGATTTTTTGGGGCTTTTGTAGGGGCAGGTTCCCAAAGCATAGAGGGCTATGGGTACGCTGCGGGTGACATGAATATCGCGCACATAGCCGTTGACGACGATGCCCGCCCAGTTGTTTTTCGCCGCGAATTTAATAAGATTTTCTCCTACCACCGCGCAGTAATCGCCGTTAACATCTACAACCGCCACGTGGCCCGCTCCATCTTCTTGCAACATGGCCACGAGATCACCGTTGTGTTCATCAAGTTTGATTGTTTTGATGGGGCCGGCACAGTGGGTTGCTCCACCGTAGTTGGTAAAAATAGGCTGGGCAATTTGTACCTCATCGCCGTAGGAATCACATAGATCTGCTGTATAAAAGTTCATGTTCGCTCCTTGTTTTGGCAATATTTTACATGTAGCACGCTAAAATTTCAGATTCAATTCACGGGATCGGTTCATGATGAAAGTAGTCACAGGGGTCGTTGGCAACGACATTCATGTCGTCGCCAACCGACTTATCGACATCTCGCTACAAGAGCGGGGATTTGAGGTGTTTAATCTTGGGGTTAACACCTATCTTGAAGAGTTTATAGACGCAGTCATCGAAACCGATGCCAAAGTGCTGCTAATCTCCTCACTCAACGGCGAAGCAGAGGGGTGGTGCCGCGACCTCTCGCTTCTTAAGAGCCAGTATGAGCTTGAGGGCGTTGTCTTTATGATCGGCGGCAACCTCAGTGTCGGCGAGGACAATCCCGATGTTATCATCCCGAAATTCAAACGCTACGGTTTTGATCTGGTGTTTCACCAGAGTGATCTGGGCATCGGCCTCGACACCCTCGAAGCCTACCTCAAAGAGCACGTATGAGCCTGTTACAGCGCGACCGCGACATCATCGTCTCCAACGAGTATGTGGACCATTTTGATTTTGACGAAGTCGAATCGTTTATCAGAGGGGCGAGCAAAAACCTCTTTATCTCCCATGCCTTTAAAAACAACAAGGGCAAAACACTGGTGCAGCCCCGTGGCGGCTTTCCCACCTACGACAAGGTATTTGCGCTCTATAAAGAGTTCAAGGCCGCCAATGTCGATGTACTGCCACTCACCATCGACTCCAATACCCGACTCAACGACTACGCTATGGCCAAAAAAATGCTTGCGCTCTCCGAAGAGAATGACGTCAACATGCTCAACGGCTATCCGCTGGTCAATCAGGGATACCGCACCACCCGAAAGATGATGGTGCATTACGACACACCCGTAAGCCTACGCCATGGAACCCCCGACGCCCGTCTGCTGATCGAAATGGCTTTGGCTTCGGGCATTTTCGAAATCGAAGGCGGGCCGCTGACCTATCTGCTGCCCTACTCCAAAAACTTTCCGCTCGACAAAGCTTTTTTGTACTGGAAATATGTCGAACGGGTCTGTGCGCTCTACTCAACCCTAAACGAACCGATCAACCGCGAATCATTCGGGCCGCTCTCGGCAACCCTACAACCTCCGGCCATCGTGATTGTCATTCAGATCATCGAGATGCTGCTCTCGCTCGAAGAGGGGGTTAAGTCCTTCTCGGTGAGCTTCTCGCAGACGGGCTCCGTGATGCAGGACATCGTCACCGCCAATGTGCTCAAAAAGCTCTCGCGCCACTACGCAAAGCAGTTTGGCTATGGCGATGCGCAGATTCATCTGGTCTACCATCAGTGGATGGGAGCCTTCCCGCGCAACAAAAACCGCTCTGATTCACTCATCACTACCGCGACCGTTATCGCCGCCATGGTCGAAGCCGACAAGATCATCACCAAAACCCGCGACGAAGCATTTGGTATTCCCACCAAAGAGGCTAACGCCCAAGCGGTTGATTGCGTCCAATACACGCTAGCAATGTTGCGCGGCGTTCCCAAAATCAGTGACGAAGCCGAAGAGGAGAACCTCACCTTGCAAGTCAACGAGATTCTCGAAGCACTTTTCAATGATTCTGCCGATACCCTATGGCGCAAAGCCTTCAATGCCATCAAGGCAGGTTATATCGAGATCCCCTTTTCGCCGCATATCATCAATGCCAACGAGGTCATTACCGTGCGTGACGATGAGGGAAGTATCCGTATCTACAACAAAGGCAAACTGCCTCTTTCTGAGCGCAGTTTCGCCTTTGACCGCGACAAAATCCGTATCCCCGAAGGCCACTCCGTGGTTGATAAGATTATTCATGATATTGGAGTGATGCTATGAAACAGCTCTACATCGATATCGGTAGTACCTACTTCAAAGTGTGCGAAGCGGGCAACATCGAGCAGCATTTTCGCAATTTTGAGCGCAATATCTTCGATGATCTTCGCAGTAAATGCGGCGAAACCATCGCGCGCTACGCTCCCGAAGCCATACAAATCTGCAGCTCTGCCAACGGGGGGCTAAGCACCCTCATCATTGGACGCACATACACCTTCAGCCTCAAATACGCCACCAACATTGCCTACAATTCAGGCATCAACATCATCGACAGCGTGCTCTACTCCAAAATCGAGCAGCATACCCCGCCGCTGGGTATGATTGACGTGGTCATCATCGCAGGCGGCATCGACGACTCGGCCAACAGTTACGACATGCGGCTTATCGACTACCTAAAAAAGGTGCGTTATCACAATATCGTTTATGCCGGCAGCGCCGCCGCAGCGGAGTTTATGACCACACATATCGAAAACGTGCGGGTGATGCAGAACATTATCAGTGACAAACTCCAGCTCCGCGATGAAGCGCTCAAAAACTACCTGACCCACCTCTATCAAGAGGACATCATGGGCAAAGAGGAGATCAAGAGCCTCTACGCACTCACCGCCAACCATATCTACCCTACGCCCTATATTGTCAATCAGGCGATGCAGCGTATCCCCGAATATTTTCCTGTTGTTGACCCCTTTATTCTTGTCGATATTGGCGGCGCTACGACGGATATTCACTATAGCCGCGACCTCATTATGGATAATCTGGTGAGTGAAAACCCCTATGACCGCCTGGTCTTTAAGAAGCTGGGGGTCTACAAATCGCGTGAAAACCTTGTCTTTACTGCGCGCAATAACGAGTATGTCTACGAACTGCTCGCCTATTTGGGTGTGACCGAGAATATTTTGGATGAAAAAAGCGACAAAGCGACACGCATTTTGATGCAGCTCTCCATCTTCCTTGTTCTTTACAAAGTCTCCTTGCACCACAACCGCTACGTGAACCTCTATCTTGAAAAGCTCAACTCGATCGTACTTACCGGCGGTATCACCAAGGTTTTGAGCCTAGAAGAGTGTGAGCAGATTGTTGGCTTCTTTTACAAGAAGCTCTTGCACTTTCACCAGATTCCGACTATCATCATGGATAGCGACTATATGATCTGGACTATGAGCATGAAGGAGTCTTCTCATGTCGGTTAACAGCATTCGTCATCTGATCGAGCGCGCGAGCGCCAACGTGCCTGAAAAAACGGCGCTACGCTGCGGCACACAGAAGCTTAGCTACGCCGATCTGCTCTGTCAGGTCAACAAGGTGGCGCACTACCTAAGCACACTCAAGCTTCCCAAAGGAAGCCGCATCGGTATCTACTCCGACAAAAGCATGCATCAGGTGATTGCCATTCTTGCCCTGCTCTCAAGCGAGCATGTGTTTGTCCCCATCACACGGCTGCTCAAAAACGAGCAGGTGCGCCATATTATGAATGACTGCCAAATGGCAGCCATCATTACCGATGCCGCGCATGTCGAAACCGTGCTGGCGACCGGTTTTACAGGGAGTATTATTACCTACACGCCGCACGAGAAGAGCGCAGTGGCATTTGAAGAGATTTATAAATGTTATGACGGAAGCTTTACATGTAACATTCATGGCTTTAACAATGCGGCCATCACCTACAGCTTCGGCTCATCGGGCAACCCCCGAGGCATTGTTATCGACCATCGCAGCCTAACCGATGGCGCACGTATCGTCACCAGCTACCTCAACATCACATCAGACGACGTACTTTCAGGCATTCTCAGCTTCAACCTTGACTACGGGCTCAACCAGATTTTTTGTGCCCTCTACGCACAGGCCACCCTTGCCTTGCACCACTTCGTGCTCGCAAGTGACTTCTTCGATCACCTTATTAACGATCAGATCACCATATTGGCGCTTATGCCGATTCATATGACGAAGATGTTCGATATTGAATCTCAGAAAATTCCCAATAGTGCCCATCTCAAAGCCCTGCGCTCCATCACCTCATCAGGCGGAAACATCACCAATGTGATGCTCAAAAACATCAACACCTATGTTCCTCATGCCAAGTTTTACGCTATGCACGGCCTGACTGAGGCATTTCGCTCTGCCTACCTCGACCCGATGCAGATTCACATTCGTCCCACATCCATCGGCAAGGCGATTCCCGATGTGGCACTTTACATCATTAATGAAGCGGGCGAGGCGTGTGCGCCACGCGAAATCGGGGAACTCATCCACCGAGGCGCCGCCATCTACAAAGGGTACTGGAACGCGCCTGAAGAGACAGCGAAACGTTTTAAAAGCATCAGAATTCTGGAGAAAGTGATTCCGCTGGAGAACGGGCTTAATGATGAAATTGTCGTATCCAGCGGCGACTATGTGTACCAAGACGAAGAGGGCTACCTCTATTTCGTCTCGCGTAAAGACGATATGATCAAAACGCAGGGATACCGCGTAAGTCCGTATGAAATTGAAAGTGTTTTAAGTAATTCCATCCCCGCCATCACTGCTTGCGCCATCTTCTCGATTCCCAACAGCGCCATCGAAGAGGAGATTATCATGGTGTACAACGCAGACCATGAGCTTTCAAAAAACGAGATTATTTTCGAACTCAAAAAGCACTTGCCCCACTACATGATCCCCGCACAGATCTTCTACAACCGCGATATGCCGCTACGCTCCTTGCATGACCGCGCCATCAACACCGATGAGCTCAAGCGCCAGATGCTCGAAAGCCACCTGATCTAGAATCGATGAGGCAAAGGTATTTGAGCAGGTTTCTGGCTTAGTACATCATCCCAAACAGCCAAAGCGGGATTTTATGGCCAAATCCCACCTCCAGATCATCGGCGACGACAAAACTATGGGGCAGATCTTTGATCTGCTCAAAACCTTTATTTTTACCGCCAATCTCAAACACATAGCGATCATCCACCACAAAATCGCCTTGGTCGGCATACTTGAGCGTGTGATATACCTTGAGCTGTGAAACAAAAAAGCTCTCTCGAAGCGCGCCGATGTTTTGATTGGAGCACAATACATTGTAAAGGTTGATGTTCTCAAGGTAGATTTTGTCGGGTTTGTTGAGTAGCTTTTTGTGGGTGCATATAACGGCGCATCCGGCCACCAATCGCGCAGAACATCCGGCCACTT
>DZBC01000093.1 GCA_022729835.1 Sulfuricurvum sp.
GCGGGAGAAACGAGAACGCGCCCGATGGCGCGCCCACCCAAACCATCGCCCGCGCACTGGGCTTTGAGGTGACACCAGAGCATTTCACGCGCCTGATTAGCGAAAATGCTTTGCTAGAACCCTTCACCATTGAAGTGATCCCCCCGCTCTTTCCGCGTGTTGAAACGCCGCTGATTTCCGAAGCGCCCAAGGTGCTTCACGGCGGTGGTGAAGCAGTTGTCAAAGAGGAGAAACCAAAAAGTGAGGTTTCGCCCCAAAGAAGCACCGAAGGCTTGATCAGTATCGATCAGTTTTTTGCCACCTCTTTGCGCATCGGTTTGGTGCTTGAAGCCGAGATCGTCCCAAAAAGCGACCGTCTTCTCAAACTTCAGGTCGATGTCGGCGACGCCGCTCCGCGCCAGATCATCGCGGGGATTCGCGAGTTTTATGCTCCAGAAACGCTGGTGGGGTCGCAAGTCTGCGTGGTGGCCAACCTCAAACCGGCAAAGCTGATGGGCATGCTCTCTGAGGGGATGCTGCTGGCGGCCAAAGATGAGAGCGGTCTGTGCCTCATCCGCCCCGAAAGCCCCAAAATGATCGGCACTCTGATCCGCTAGTGCATCTGCATAACGTCATCGGTCTCACCCACGGTGTGCTGCGCAGCAATCCGACCGTTTCGATCTTTGAAGGGATTGTGATTGACCCTAAGCGGGTGAAGCGTGGTGTGTTGTTTGTTGCGCTCAACCCCTATGATGTCCCCCAGGCCCTTTCCAATGGTGCGTATGGAGTACTCTTTGAGCGCAATGTATCCGTCGTTGATGATGATGCGGCGTGGATTGAGGTTGAGGATATCTATGCGGCGCTGATGCGGCTGATGCGCTTTGTGCTGCTTGATAAGGAGTTGCACGCCTTTACATGTAACCCAATTACCTTGCAAATTGCCAAACAGTTGATTCTAGAAGGGGATTGTCTGATTTTGGAAGGCTCCTTGCCAGAGAGCTTCGATAAGCTCATGAATGCCCCATACGGTGCAACCCTACTTTTTAGCGAACGGGAGATGCGCAGTGGCCTTTTCACCGAGGTGCATTCCATGCCCAAACGTATCGATGCAGGGATCGAGATTTTGGAGCAGACCCTTTTTGAGACCTCCTTTATCTACCGCGACCGCTATTTTGAGCGCCAACTTCTCTCCCCTTTTTTCATCCCCTATCTTGAAGTGCTGTTGCAGCTTTTGCATGAGCAGGGCATCGGCTACAAGATTCGTCCTTTTGCTTCGCTAAAGCATTTTCAGCCCGTTTTCGTCAATGCGGCGTTGCAGCCTAAGGAGTTTGGTGGAAGCGAGCGCGTCATTATTTTTGAGAGCGATTTCTCCTTGATACCGCATCAGATGGAGTTTATCGCCAAGCAGGCGTCGTGGGCCCGTATCCGCTATTTTCTGCCACAAGCGCACCAAAACGGCGAAGTGTGTGATGATATTATATGGTATGAGAATACGACAGCCCTACTCTACGCCCTGCACCATGAACGTTACCACTTCGCTCTGGTCGCCGGATGCGACAAAAGCGTTTTGGAACGTCACGAACACCCCATGAAGGGGCAACAAAGATTGTTTGAGGAGTGATGATGAATCGACGTATGTTTTTTCAGGCCACGGCGGCGCTTTCTGGAACCTTACTGGTGCAGGGATGCAACAGCAGCGGTCGTCAGGCCATCGATGAAAGCAAGCAACATGAGCTTAAAAGCAGCGCCCAAAAAGGGGTCAATGTCAACCGTAGCCTCAAAGTGACGCTCAAACTCGCCACCAGTTGGCCCTCTGGTTTTCCGATTATGGGCACGGGTGTTGAGCGCTTTGTGCAGAGGGTGTATCGTGCCAGCGGCGGAACACTGGAGATCAAACTTTTCCCAAAAGATACGCTGATTCCGGCCCTTGCGGTTTTTGACGCCGCATCAAATGGACAGATCGACTGTTTTCATTCAGGTCCTTACTACTGGAAAGGTAAAAACAGCGCATTTTCTCTTTTTAGCGGTGTCCCTTTCGGCTTTACGGCCGAAGAGATCAACTCATGGATGTTCTTTGGCGGAGGTTTAGAGCTGTGGCGCGAGCTCTACGCACAACACAACCTCTACCCCTTTGTCGGAGGAAATACCAACATCCAGATGGGCGGCTGGTTTCGCAAACCGATCCATTCGCTCGATGATCTACGAGGGCTGAAAATGCGCATCCCCGGTCTTGGCGGCGAGCTCTTTTCGGAGCTGGGCGTGAATCCTGTCTTGTTGCCTGCGGGGGAGATCTATACGTCGCTAGAGCGCGGCGTGATCGATGCGACCGAGTGGGTCGGGCCTGCACTTGATCTGAAGATGGGCTTTTACAAGGTTGCGCCCTACTACTACGCGGGGTGGCATGAGCCGGGTTCCATCCTCGAACTTTCCTTTAACAAGCGCACATGGGAGAAGCTCTCTGATGAGCATCAAGCCATCATCGAGATGGCGGCAAATGACCTCAATGCAACCATGACGACCGAATTTCACGCCCGAGATATCGAAGCACTCAAAGCGCTCAAAACCCTTGGTGTTCAGATCGGTTCCTATCCAAGCGATGTGATTGAAGCGGGCAAAAAGGCGCTGGAGGTCGTGGTGAAGCGATTAGGGGATCAAAATGCAGATTTTGCCCGCATCTATGATCACGCGAAGCACTATCTCGAAGACTCCAAGGCTTGGAGTGAAGTTAGTCTTAAAAACTTTCTGAATATTCGATAGTTTCAAGTCAAATTTGTTATTGTATTCAAAATTTTGGAGGTTTACATGCGCACGCTTTTTGCTCTCTTATTGGTACTAATGGTTTCGCTTCAGGCGGATGATTATGATATTCCAGCACCGCCTGAGGGCACGCTCAAGTACAGCGTCACTGTCACCAAGTTTGACAACGAAGCTGGATGGGGCGGTAAATGGAGTATCGGCGAGGGCATGACCACCATCATGACCGATATGCTCAATCAGTCGGGATGGTTCATCACTCTTGGTGATGATGAGATGCGCAAAGCGGCGATGCAAGAGCAGGATTTTAATGCCGCAGGTCGCACTGCAGGGGGTAAAAAAACTGCCAAAATGGGACGTATGACCCCGGCACAACTACTGCTTCGTGGCTCCATCACCCATGTGCAGGAGACTGGTAGCAAAGAGGGTGGACTCAATTTTATGGGTGTTTCGGTTGGGGGCGATACCGGATCGGCGGAAATTAATTTCACCATTTACATCATCGACAGTCAGACGGGTCAGGTTGTCGCTTCTAAAAGCGTCATCGGTGAATCAGGCAAGCGGGGCTTCAAGTTGGGATATCACGGCTCTGCATTGGGTGGTCTCACCGGCGGTTTTGGCGGCGAAGATGCCGACAACGTAGGACAGGCCGCACAAGATGCCGTCGGAAAAGCACTCGCTTTTTTGATCACTCAGCTTGGTAGTATCGCGTGGGAAGGTTCGGTTATGATGGTCAAAGGCAACAGCGTGATTATCAATCGCGGTGAACGCGAAGGCGTTAAAGCGGGAACAACGTTTAATGTGGGCGAAGTCGAAGAACTGGTTGATCCAGATACCGGCGAAGTGCTCGATGTGGATATGAACGTGGTGGGCAGCGTTAAAGTAAACAGCGTGAAAGAGAAGATTGCCTACGCCGATATCATCAGCGGTGCAGGTGC
This sequence comes from Sulfuricurvum sp., assembly GCA_022729835.1. Taxonomy (GTDB): domain Bacteria; phylum Campylobacterota; class Campylobacteria; order Campylobacterales; family Sulfurimonadaceae; genus JAFGUB01. Next base: position 3,672 of record DZBC01000093.1, read on the forward strand.
GATTACCAAAGGCATGAGCGTTCTGCCGACACAAAAGTAGGCTTGGCGCCTACTTTGAAATAATCAAGGTATTGGTTTTTTGCAGATTTTCCAGCCGCGCTTTGTTATAGGCTTTGATCTGCGCCATAACATCTTCTGACGCGCTCTGCGTCAATGAAAAGGTATCAAAACTCCCTCTACCGTTTTTGACCAACATCTGCTTGAGCTTGCGCTGAGCGTCGGTTGGGTCGATACACGATCCGCTTTCGATTTTGGATACATCCACCATATCGACGCTCGCAAAGCCCCGCTCTCCATTGCACTGCATCGTTTCAAACACTACCGTAAAGTCCGAAGCCGCAACCATCGCTGCCGCCACACTCCAGAGGATGAAGGCTCTCATCATGTACACTCCTAATGTGATATCGTGTGATTATAGCTTAGTTTGACGCAGTTCCTTACGCAACATCACCCCTTCGGGAATGAAGCCATGCAAAAGATCGTAAAAGTCGCGCGAGTGGTTCATGTGGCGCAGATGACAGAGCTCATGGGCGATCACATAACGGCGTAGTTCGGGGCGTAGCTTGAGCAGATGGGTGTTGAGGGTGATGCAACCTTTGGCGTTACAGTTGCCCCATTGTCGTTTGAGTTTGCGTATTCTTAGCGCTGAGGGGGTAAGGCCAAGCTCTTGGGAGAGTCCATAGAGTTCTTGGGGGAGCAGCATTTTGGCTTTCGCGATGTAAAAGCGTTCAATCAAAAGGGGGTGAGTTTGGACGGGTGCTTCGAGTATTTGTGCATGTAAACGGGGAAAAGCACTCAAGGGTTGTACTAATCCCTCAAACAATAGCATCGAAGGATCAAGGGTCGGGCTATGGGCTTCAAGCGCCGCTCTTTTGGCATGAATCCACTCCATCTTTTGGTGTAGTAACGTGCGGATAGCGCTTTCACGTACCAGCGGTGTCGAGAGCCGCACATGCCCGTTTGAACCGATACGCAGATAGCTGTTGCGGTTGCGTCTGCTGATAGTAACGGTGATCAACACCCCTTCTAGTTCAATCTGCATCCAGTCGATCCTTGATGATGCGGTAGGCTTCAAGCTTACGTTCAAATGAGAGTGCGGCATGGGCACTTGAACTTGAGGGGAGTTTGTGAACCCTTACATGTAACGCGCCGAAGTGGCGCTTCCATCCGTTGTAGGCACTGGCACCGTTACAAAAAATATCGTTAATGCCCCTATGTCGGCCAAGCAGTACATCGATAGGGTTGGGTGCTGTACGGACAAGATTGGCATCGCTGGAGTTACCCTCTTTGCGCTCGATTGAACCGAAGATATCCCACAAGGCGATACCGTGATGGTGCAAAAAGGCGCGTTTGGTCTCAATGCGTTCAAGCGGTTCGTCAAAAAGACGCTCCATCAATCGCCAGAAATGGTTACGCGGATGCGCGTAATAAAAACCCTCCTCAAAGGAGGCAATACTGGGAAAAGAGCCCAAAATCAACACTTTGGAGTCCGCGTCGATGATCGGATCAAAGGGATGCGCAAACATTACATGTAGGCAATGGGATCGATGGTACCGGCCTGCTCGAACCCCCGAAGCCGCAATCGACAACTGTCACATACGCCGCACGCCGCCTCTTCACTTTGATAACAGCTCCAAGTGAGATGCAGCGGTACGTCGTATTCGATGGCACGTAGCACGATCTGCTCTTTGCGCAGATGTACGAGCGGCGTGGCGATGTGCAGCCGCGTTTGCTCTTTGGTGCCGAGGTTGATGGCGCGCTCCATCGCCTCGATATAGGCCTCACGACAGTCGGGATAACCGCTGCTGTCCTCCTCAACTACGCCGATGCTAATCGCTTCCGCACCCTCTTTTTCGGCGATGGCGGCGGCAATGGAGAGAAAAATACCGTTGCGAAATGGCACATAGGTGACGGGCACGCCCGGCTCAATACCACCGATAGGTACCGCAATGGCATGATCGGTGAGCGCCGATGCGCCGATTTGAGCAAAAAAGGGCAGATCGATCTCAAAGCGCTTGCTCACTTCCAGAGCGTCGCAAAGGGCGCGAAAACACTCCAACTCCTTCTGCTGTGTGCGCTGATTGTAGTTGAAATGAAGCGCGACGATCTCGTAGCCTTGCGCGTGCATCATATAGGCAGCGAGCGTAGAATCCATCCCGCCGCTCATGATGCAGAGTGCCTTTTTCCCCATAAACTACCTCATCATTTTTGTTGAAAGTCTAGTACATGTAAGCTTGTAAGCCCCCTCTTTGGCTACAATAACGCCATGAAAAAGATACGCTTACGCCTCATTTTGCTCGCCTTAATCACGCTTGTGCTCTATGCTCTTGGACGCTTTGGCGTGCTCTATTATGACAGCTATCTCTTTGTCGAGCGCATGCCCTATATGCAGATGCAAACAGCCCATAGCGTGCTCTTTAAGTGGCAAAGCCCTGCTGAAGAGATCGGCTGTGTGCGGCTGGAGGCCCGAGAAGTGTGTGATGAACGCCCTACGCGTTACCACCATATCGCCATCGACGCCCTTGCGCCCGCCACGCGTTACATGTACACCGTTCGCTCCCCTTCCATGCAGATAGACAATACTAATCGCTTGTTTGAAACCTTACATGTAACGCCTCAGCCGATACAGCGCATCTGGGCCATCGGTGATTCGGGCAAAGCGGGCAAAGACCAAGACGCGGTTTATGCGCAGATGATGCGCTTTTTAGGGGATAAAAAGCTCGATCTATGGCTGCTGCTCGGCGACAATGCCTACAGCAGCGGCACCCAAAAAGAGTTTAATAAGGCCCTCTTCATCCCTTACGCACCTACGCTCAAAACCCACACCCCTTGGGCGGTCAACGGAAACCACGATGCCAGACGCTTTGCATTTGATGAGATTTTCGAGATGCCGACACATGGCGAAGCGGGGGGCAAGGCTTCAGGTAACGAGCAGTTTTACGCCATCGAGAGCGGTAATGTGCACATCGTGATGCTCGATTCGCACGAAGGCGACATGAGTGCGGATGGCAACATGGCGCAGTGGCTGCATAAGGATCTCTCCAAAGTCACCAAACCATGGATCATCGCCGTACTGCATCATCCCCCCTACTCCAAAGGAAGCCACGACTCCGATAGCGGGTATGACAGTTGGTTTCGCATGATCAAAGTACGTGAAAATATTGTGCCGATACTCGAGCGCTACGGCGTCGATCTGGTACTCAGCGGCCATTCGCACGGTTACGAACGCTCGCGCCTGATCGGGGGGCATTACGGCCTCTCAAACACTTTTAATCCTGCCCTTCATCTCAAAGAGAGCGACCCCTACGACATGCACAAAAGCACGTCCAAAGAGGCGCAAGACGGCGCAATCTACGCCGTCGTCGGCTCCTCTTCCAAAACCGGCACCAATCCCTACAACCACCCCATCATGGAGCGCAGTTTCGGGGTGTTGGGATCGATGTTGCTAGAGATAAGCCCGACAAAACTTGAAGGTTTTTTTGTCGATCACAACGGTACACTGACCGATCATTTTAGTATTACCAAAAAGGAGCTTTAGACGTGAGGATCGATTTTCACAACAACACCGAGTCTTCGTACGGGCTACACCTGCTAGAGCGCATCACCGCCGATGTGACCAAACGTAGTGTCGAACTGATCCTTACATGTAACGAGGAGATCCGCGAGCTCAACCAAAGATTTCGCTCTATCGATGCCCCGACGGATGTGCTTAGTTTTCCCAATGCAGACCGGGGCAAAAAGGCTCCGCTGGGCAGTATCGTCATCAGTGATGATTATGTGCGCAAGATTTCACAGGAACTCGGCCATACGCCGCAAGAGGAGTTTACTTTGCTCTATATCCACGGCTTGCTGCATCTGCTGGGGTACGATCACGAGAGCGATCAAGGTGAAATGCGCCAAAAAGAGCAGATTTTGATCCAGCGCTATACATTGCCAAAAAGCCTAATCGTACGCACCTTGGAGGCGGAGTAATGGATGCGCTGATCTTTATCGTAGCGATGGGGGCGCTGATTTACGGAGCCGATTTTGTCATTCGTGAGTCAGAACGTATCGCTTTACACTTTGATATTTCACACTTTGTGATCGGTGCGACGCTGGTGGCCTTTGGCACCTCACTGCCGGAGATGGCCGCATCGGTGATCGCGAGCGCTCAGGGCAAAAGCGAGATGGCGGTTGCCAATGTCGTGGGCAGCAATTTTATGAATATTGCGCTGATCTTGGGGGTTGTCTTTCTCCTTTCGCGCAACCTTCAACCCGATCGGGATCTCTTCGAGCGTGACAGCCTCTGGGTTTTGCTCCCCCCCCCACGCTCTTTGGATTGATGCTCTTTGACGGAGTGATCGGCCGTATTGATGCGCTGATGTTGCTTGGAATGATGATCGCTTATCTCTTTTTTCTTTTTGGCGATGCCAAAGGTGAGATTGAATATGACGAAAACTTCCGCAAAGAGCGCTTTGATTGGATCAAAAGTGTTGCACTGTTGTCTGTCGGCTTCGCGCTCACCATCGGGGGCGCACACTTTGTTGTTGAGAGCGGATCGAATATCGCCCGCTTCTTTGGGGTGAGCGAGTGGCTGATCGGAATCGCATTGATCGCACTTGGGACTTCTCTGCCAGAGCTCGTCGTCTCTATCGCGGCTATTCGCAAAGGCAATGCCGATATGAGCATCGGCAACGTGATCGGCTCCAATGTCGCTAATCTTTCCATGGTACTGGGCGGTGCCGCCATGGTGCAACCCTTACATGTACGCCTTGCGTCAAGCGCTTTTGATCTTGCGCTCATGTGCATATAACGGCGCATCCGGCCACCAATCGCGCAGAACATCCGGCCACTTG
>DZBC01000094.1 GCA_022729835.1 Sulfuricurvum sp.
CACTGTTAATAACTTTTTAAATTTAGCTAAGAGTGGATTTTATGACGGCACAAGATTTCATCGTATTATTAAAGATTTTATGATTCAAGGAGGAGATCCTACCGGCACAGGTCGCGGTGGTCAATCGATCTGGAACAAGCCTTTCAAAGACGAATTCAAGCCCGGTCTGCTTTTTGATCGTTCAGGACTACTCGCCATGGCCAATGCCGGTCCCCACACCAATGGGAGCCAATTTTTCATCACCACCGCACCGACTCCCTGGCTCAACGGTAGACACACCATTTTCGGTGAGGTGATCGAAGGGATGGACGTACTTGGCGCACTCAACACACTACCTACATCAGGCCGCACCAACGGCGATAGACCCATTGAAGCGCCACACATCATCAAAACGGTTGTGCGCTGACAACCCTTGGTGATGCGGAAAAGATTCGTCTAAAACTACTCTTTTAGCCCTTTAATATGCTCCTTCCAATACGCCCGCACCATCTCTTTGGTGCGCTGCGGCAAAGGAATGTAGCCAAGGGCCCTAGTGCGTTCATCACCATTTTTGAAGGCGTGATCAAAAAATTCAACGACTTGACGGTTTTTTTCTGTACGTTCTGCGGGCAGCAAAATAAAAGTGGCCGCAACAATGGGGTAAACATTCGCCCCTTTTTGAAGTGCCAGCAACGCATAGAAATGCTCCTCGCTACGCCAAATTGCCCCATCAGCGGCAGAGCGCACGCTCTCTTCCTCGGCAGCCACCCACTCTCCTGAGGCCGATTGCAACAATGCCGCACTTAAGCCATTGGTCTCTTTGTAAGCGTGTTCGACATAGCCTATAGTATAGGGTGTTTGTTTGACCAAATTGGCTACCCCCTCGTTCCCCTTGCCACCGATGCCTCCGGGCCAATCGATTGTTTTGCCCACGCCAAAGCGTTCACGCCAAAAATTGGCGCTACCATTAAGAAAGTAGGAGAAATTAAAGGTAGTACCCGATCCATCAGAGCGATGCACCGTAACGATCTTCTGATCGGGAAGCTCAATATCTGGATTGTCGTGCGCAATCTTTGGATCATTCCAACGGGTGATGGTGCCTGCGAAAATCTCCGCCACAACACTGTTTTTGAGCCGCAATGTGCCATCCTTGACACCCTCTAGATGAAACACCACCACAATCGAGCCGATTGCAGAGGGAAACTGCAGCAACTTGTGCTGTTCAAGCTCATTGGCTTGGAGCGGATGGTCGGTTGCTCCAAAATCGACAATGCGTCCCACCACCTGCTTGACACCTCCACCCGAACCGATGGATTGGTAATTGACCCTATTTTTGGTACTTTTTTGATACGAAAAAGCCCAATCGTAGTAAAGCGGTGCAGGAAACGATGCTCCCGCACCGTTAATACGCTGCGCCGCGTTCACATCCAAAAGAGCCAAAAAAAATAACACTACCGTAATGATCCGCACTTATAACCTCCTGTTTTGTCGCATTTTAAGCCGAAAATATCACATAAATATTACGGGTGTAATCAGCACGTAATGGCATATTGCTACTGTTTTGTTCAGATTTATCCAAAAAACAAGGCCCACAAACGTATGAAGCACATTAAATCTTCTGTACTTTTAGATGCCTTTTTCGCCAAGCTAAGTCACGGTGGTGCGCTGATCGTACTTATCTTGGTCATCAGTATTTTTGCTGTTTTACTCGGTTATTCACTCGAAGCACTCAGCCAGTTGGGGCTGGAGTTTTTTACTGAAGAGAAGTGGGCGCCCAACCTTGAGAAGTTCGGTGCGCGTAGCGCCATTATCGGCTCTTTGATCTCCACTTTTTTGGCGATGGCGCTGTGTATTCCCATTGCCATCGGTATTGCGATTTTTCTGACCGAAATCGCCCCAAATTCGCTTAAAACCCCCATCGGTACCTCTATTGAACTACTCGCCGCCATCCCTTCGGTGATTTATGGCATGTGGGGACTCTTTTATTTTGTACCCCTAATGCGAGACCTCTTTGGCGGTTTGGGGATTGGGATGCTGAGTGCTTCGGTGGTCTTATCGGTTATGATTTTGCCCTTTATGGCAGCCGTAACCCGCGATGCGATGAACACTACCCCTGATATTCTCAAAGAGTCGGCCTACGCGCTCGGAGCGACCAAGTGGGATGTGATCCAAGCGGTGGTGATCCCGTATGCCAAAGCCGGCATCATCGGATCGATGATTCTAGCGCTGGGGCGCGCGGTGGGAGAGACGATGGCCGTTACCTTTGTGATGGGAAACGTACACCGCATCTCTTGGGATATTACCGCGCCTGCTACCTCCATCCCCGTGACACTGGCCAATGAGTTTACCGAAGCTGATTCGTCGCTCTACTTTTCGGCGCTCTTTTCGCTGGCACTGGTGCTGATGCTGATTAGTTTTAGCATCATCGCCATTGCCAAATTCTACTTTCTCAAAAAAGTGAGGCGAGGTCTATGAACGCCATCGACAAGCGCCGCCTCGTCAGTCGAGTTGTCCTCATCCTCTCAAGTATTTCAGCGCTGATCGGGCTGCTTTTTCTCTTTTGGATCTTGGGGGTTTTGATCCTCAACGGCATCGAATCGATTCGCTGGGATCTTTTTGTGTATGAGGGAGCACCGCCTGGGATGCTTGAGAGCGGACTTAAACATGCCCTCATCGGGCAACTTATTTTGGTTGGGTGCGCAACACTGATCGGGGTGCCCATTGGGATTTTAGGCGGAACCTATCTCAGCGAATACGCCGGAAATTCACGCTTTGGCAACTTCGTACGCGACATCTCCGACATTATGATGAGCGCTCCTAGTATTGTTATTGGTGCCTTTGTCTACGCTGTTGTGGTCCTTCCGATGGGGCATTTTAGTGGGATTGCTGGAGTGGTGGCGCTGAGCATTATCATGATTCCCATCATCTTGCGTACCACCGACGATATGCTTCAACTCGTCTCTCCCACCTTGCGCGAAGCGGCCTATGCACTGGGAGCACCCAAATACCGCGTCATACTCTCGGTGGTCTATCGTGGCGCCAAAGCGGGGGTGTTGACGGGGATCATCTTGGGTGTTGCGCGCGTCGCCGGAGAGACGGCTCCGCTACTCTTTACCTCTTTTAACGACAACTTCTACTCCACCGATCTTATGGAGCCGATGGCTTCTTTAACGGTCACGATATACAACTATGCCACTAGCCCTTATGCCGACTGGCAGAGCATCGGTTGGGCTGCCGCTTTTATGCTCTCTATGTTTATTTTGGCGCTCAACATCATCGGACGGCTTATCATTCTCAAACGCAAAGGAGCCTAAATGGCCACCATCGCCACCATCGAACACGAAAAAGCCTTACATGTAAAGGACTTCAGCTTCACCTACGCCAAGACCGCACAACCTAGTTTGGTTGAGGTCTCTATGCCCATTGCCAAAACCTGCATTACCGCCCTCATAGGTCCATCGGGATGCGGCAAAACAACGCTACTGCGCACATTCAACCGTATGCACGATCTCTATGCAGGCAACCGCTACGAAGGGGAGATAGAATTTGAAGGGCGTAATATTCTAGGCCCTAAAGAAGATCTGATCCGACTGCGCACCCGTATCGGAATGATTTTTCAAAAACCGACCGCCTTTCCGATGAGCATCTACGACAACATCGCTTATGGGCTGCGGCTGCAAGGCATCAAAGCCAAAAGCGAACTAGACGATCGCGTCGAAAAGGCGCTGAACGACGCTGCCATCTGGCCAGAGGTGCATCAGCGCCTCAAAAAGGAGGCATCAAGTCTCTCAGGCGGTCAGCAACAGCGTCTGTGCATCGCCCGCGCCATTGCCGTAGAACCCGAAATTCTACTTTTTGATGAGCCCACCTCGGCGCTCGATCCTATCTCCACACAGGCAATTGAACAACTTATTATGCAACTCAAAGAGCGCATCAGTATTGTCATCGTCACCCACAACATGCAGCAAGCCGCCCGCATCAGCGACTATACCGGGTTTATGTACCTCGGCAAGCTTATTGAATTGGGCAAAACCGACACACTTTTTGTTACGCCGCAAGAGGCGCTGACCGAAGAGTACATTATGGGCAAATTCGGTTGATTTTAGCCCCGAAGTGCTTGATGCACTTTGATCGCCTGCACGTGTTCACGCACGTCGTGCACGCGTAAGATCTCCGCACCATGTTCCAGCGCTTTCAAATGAACCGCCAGCGTACCGCCTAAACGCTCTTCGACTGGGCTAGGGTCGATCGCATCAATCATAGATTTACGGCTAGCACCGATGAGCAGCGGATATCCAAGGGCCAAAAAGTGCTCCAACTGGGCAATAAGTGCGATGTTATCCTCCAGCCTCTTGCCAAAGCCGATTCCCACATCCAGCACCAGATCCTCAATTCCAAAACTTCGAGCCTTGGCGATACGCTCTAAAAAAAAGTCATTGACTTCACTGACTACGGCTTCATAATGCGGCGCCTGCTGCATCTGCTTGGGGCGGCCTTGCATGTGCATAATGACCGCCGTTGCCTTATAGTCACTACACAGTGCGCAGATGCGCTCCTCTTCCAAACCTGTAATGTCGTTGACGATGCTAAACCCGTGATCGAGGGCAAAAGCGATGACACTAGGGCGGTAGCTGTCGATACTCAGGCGCACCCGCTCAAACAGACGCTGAGCATACCACTGCTCAATGACCGGACGTACCCGCTCTAGCTCCTCGGCTTCATCTACCGCTTCGCTTCCAGGGCGCGTGGAGACGCCGCCCAGGTCAAGAATTTTAGCCCCCTCTTCGATCATGCGCTCTGCTTTGATCAGGGCTGCTTCAGCTTTAAAGCGGCTTTGTGCGTAAAAGCTATCATCTGTAGCGTTGATAATTCCCATAACCTGAGGCGCACCCGGCGTATGTGCGCGTAAAAAACCCTCCAAGTGCACACAAAGGGCTTTAAGGCCAAAAGGTTGTGCACGCTCTTTGCGCGCGAGGGTTTGGAGCTGTTTGGTGTTGGCGATCAGTATCGCATCAACATAAGGGCTTTGCGCCGTGACCGTCCCTTTAGGAACCGCCAAATCGGCACCGATGGAGAGAGCATCTTGTTTTAAGATGTTTGCCGCCCCTACATGTAAGTGTCGAATCCGCAAAAAATGCAGCCGCATTTTGGATGCGAGAATCGTCACGCCCCCGCTATCGACGCCCAATGCCCTCAAATGAGCTCTAGCATCAAGCGTACCTGAGAGACGCTCAACGTGCATGGTGGCGCACTGCCTTTGTTGTCGGCTTCAAAAAAGTGCTTAGCAACATCACCAGCAACGTCTGGGCCTTGACATTGAGGCGTACCAAACGATACGACAACTCAAAGGCTTCGAGCTGGCCGCGTTCTAGTACCATCGACTCGACGTAAACCGCCTGACGATAAAGCTGCTCGAGCAGATACTGAAGCTCATGTTTGCCCAAGCGCTCATTGGCTTTGACAAAGTCAAACAGATCAGACAGTTCAAGGCGCGAGAGCGAGAGAGAAAGAGGTTCATACTGAAGCGGTTGTGTCAATTTTTTGATACTCAAGCGCGACCTCACAGTCGGTAAAAGTGCCAATTTTTGAGGCGCAATCAGAATAAAGACAATATGGCGTGGGGGTTCTTCAAGCATTTTGAGTAAAGCATTTTGCGAGACGCTATTGAAGCTTTTAGCACCCAACACAAGAAATTTCTCTTGCTCTTCGCTGATGTAAGCCTCCGCAACCACCGCCCTGGCATCCTCAATCAGAAAATCATCACGCAAATAGGTGATCACCCGATGACCCGCTGCGGCAGCGGTGATCTGCGCCGCATAGCTTTCTATGGCGTCGGTGATACAGATATGGCTGCGGGGAAGTTCACTGTTCAAAGTCACTCTCTCCAAACAGCAAAGCGCTCAGCGACTTATCAAACAACCGAAAAAGCTGCAGTAACTTGATATCAATCAGCTCATCATACGAGCGCAAAGGCATGGCATTTTGAAAATCCTCATCCATGATCCAGAGATAGCTATGGCCGCTGCGCTTGGCGATTTCGGCGCGGCTGTTTGCACTGCGTCCAATATACCAAAAAAAATAGTTGCCCCCAAAAGAGAGATCAAGCATATCATCAAGCATATCGATCATCTCAGCGCTGTTCACATCTCGAAATTGCGGATACATGCTATCAAGTCCCACCACGGGAATCAACGGACGGTTTAAAGAGGGCTTGTTGAGCGACGAGATAATATAGCGCTCGAACCAGTGGCGTTCATCATCGGTCACCAGTACAATGCTCTTACCCTCGAGAATCTGCGCTATAGCATTTTGTGTGGCAGCGAGCCACTCAAAACGCAACTCTTCCATCCAACTAAAAGCGGCCCCATCGGCGCGAATGGCTTCGAGCGTCCAGTTCTCGAACCGTTTCATCAAAGCAACTTATTGATCAAGTCTGTAGGCACCGTGCAGTGAGCGAACAGCCAGTTCGGCGTATTTTTCTTGAATGACCATCGAGATTTTGATCTCGGAGGTGGAGATCATCATGATGTTGATGTTCTCACTCGCCATCGTTTTAAAAGCTTTGGCAGCTACGCCCGTATGCGATTTCATCCCTACGCCAACTATAGACACCTTGCAAATACTGTCATCGCACTCGGCTGCGCTGATATCATTCTTTTCGATAAAACGATCAGTCACAGCTTTGGCATCACCCAGCTCTGTTTTGGGCACCGTAAAGCCTAGATTGGTCGTACCGTCTTGACCTACGGTCTGAATAATCATGTCAACGTTAACATTCGCGCTTGCAAGTGCGCCAAAAATATCCGAAGCGATTCCGGGACGGTCTGCGACACCGCGCATTGAAATACGCGCCTGATTTTTATCCAAAGCGATTCCACTGACTAAGGGCTGTTCCATGATGTTCTCTTCCTTTGTGATGAGGGTTCCCTCCGCATCGCTGAAGCTTGAGCGGGTGACCAGATTGACATTGAGTTTTTTGGCAAGTTCGACAGAGCGGTTTTGCAACACTTTTGCTCCGAGTGATGCAAGTTCAAGCATTTCGTCATAGGAGATGCGGTCTATTTTTTTGGCTTTGGGTTCGATACGCGGATCGGTTGTATACACTCCGTCCACATCGGTGTAGATTTCACATAAATCGGCCTGTAAGGCACCCGCTACAGCTACGGCAGAGAGATCCGAGCCTCCACGTCCGAGTGTGGTGACGCGCCCCGATTCGTTCACGCCTTGAAAGCCTGCGATGACAACGATCTTGCCCTCATCGATAGCGCTGCGCATCCCCGAAGGATCAATGTGCTCAATGCGCGCCTTAGTGTGAACCGCATCGGTGACGATACCTGCGGCGCGGCCGCTCATCGAAAGCGCTTTGTACCCCATCGCATTGAGCGCAATAGAGAGCAATGCCGCAGTCACACGCTCGCCTGAACTCAGCAACATATCTACCTCGTCACGCGCAGGAGTCGACGTGTAGTGCTCCGCATACGCGATCAGCTTGTTGGTCTCCCCGCTCATAGCCGAAACGACAACGACGACCTGATGGCCCTCTTGTACCGTTTTGGCAACGCGGTTGGCAACATTTTGGATCCGATCAAGATCACCGACGCTGGTGCCTCCGTATTTCTGCACGATCAACATTACAGGTACCCTTTCTCTTTAAAGTAGGCAATCGCCTCTTCATACACCGGTTTTTTAAAGTGTGAAATAAACCCAAAAAGCTCGTCCGGCCCGACAAAGCGATAACGGCAAAACTCAGGATGCTCTGTCTGCAGATCAATCAGCGCTTTTCGCTTCAACCGAACGAGATAATAACGCTGCTTCTGGCCTGCATAAGGTGCCATTTTTGCACTGATTGCTTCAGGGAAGTCGTAACGAATCCAGCCGGGACACTTAGCGATAATCTCTACATGATCCGTGCCAATCTCTTCACGTAATTCGCGCAGGAGGGCTTTTTTTGGCTTTTCGTTTTTGTCGATACCGCCTTGCGGAAACTGCCACACCCCTTCTAAATCATTGCGTTCGGCAATGAAAAACTCTATCTTCTCAGGGTAGTCACCAGAGAGAACGACGGCGGCGACATTGGGTCGGTAGCGCTTCTTTGCGGGCATCTCATTCACTTGTAAAAAAAGTGCTGTAAGTATACTGGTGCGGCCATTAAATTTGTATAATTCGCCATGTTACTTTACCTGCACATCCCCTTTTGCGACTCCAAGTGCGCCTACTGCGCCTTTCACTCCTACGTCGATAAATTTCCCCTGCGAAGCGCCTACATGCAAGCCTTGCGCCGACAGCTCGATTTTGAACTCGAACGGTTTGAAGCGACGCCGCAGAGCATCCGCACCCTTTTTATCGGCGGCGGTACCCCATCGACCGTGGATGCCGAACTTTACGCGCCTCTATTTGCGCATCTTCAACCTTTTTTGCACCCCGATGCCGAAATCACCGCCGAAGCCAATCCCAACAGTGCCACACCGGCATGGATCG
>DZBC01000095.1 GCA_022729835.1 Sulfuricurvum sp.
TCAAAGGCATTTTCATTGAGATAGAAGTAAGGCACCTGAAAGCGGGCTCCGCCGCCAAACTCGTAATGGGTAATACCCGCCTCTTTGGCGGCTTCAACCGCAGGTAGAAAATCATTGAGTAGCACCCGGCCCCCAAAGACAGACTGAAACCCATCTCGAAAGGTCGTATCCATAAGGTCAATCAGTTTTTTTGCCATGTCCGTCCCTACCCATTCACTTGTTTGTGATGTATGATCGCCGCTGTGATCGCCGCGATTTTATTCAGACGTGCCTTGTCGTCAACTTGCTGTGTCGTGATGATCTTTTTTTCGGGGAAAAACTTCTGAATGATCATTCTTTGCAAATCCATTGCCAGAATCATCACAATTAGGAACACCAAAACGGTTCCCATTCCCAGAAACATAAACTTAATCCCCTCCCAAACGAGGTTCACCTCTTCCATGCAATCCCTTTTAATACCGATATGTAAGCATCATATAACAAAGAAGTTTAAAATTCTTTTTTCCACCGCCACTTTATCAACATTTAAGTGGCCCCTGTTACCCTGCACACCACGTGTCTTGATGACAAGACAAAAGCTAAGCTCTGGTAAAATCGCATCGTTTAAATTCACTCAACAGGAGATGTTATTATGGATCTTAGCAAAATCGGCTATGGCGAAAACCCACATAAAATCAAAGCAGTTATCGAGATTCCCTACGGATCAAGCATCAAGTACGAAATTGACAAGGAGAGTGGCGCAGTCGTGGTCGATCGCGTTATGCACTCTGCCATGTACTATCCGGCAAACTACGGATTCGTCAACCAAACACTCTCTCAAGACGGTGATCCTGCGGACATCCTTGTGCTGACCGAATACCCCATGCAAGCGGGTTCTGTAGTCAATTGCCGCTTGATTGGCGTGCTGCTTATGGAAGATGAGAGCGGTATAGATGAAAAACTGCTGGCGGTGCCGGTATCTAAGATTGATCCTACCTTTGAAGAGATTCAAGAGCTTTCCGATCTACCCAAACACACTCTCTCAAAGATCAAAAACTTTTTCGAAACCTACAAGATGCTTGAACCGGGCAAATGGGTCAAAGTGAAAAACTTCGAAGGCAAGGAAGTTGCCACCAAAATCCTGCAAGACGCTATCGAAAATTACGGAAAATAAACTATTATGATAGTCGGCTTATTCGAACAGGAACTCATTGCCTACCTCACCTTGGGGTTGCTTATGAACTTCCTGTTCTCCCTGCTCTTTGGCTACTACTTGAGCCAAAACATCGGTCTTGAAGAGATGATGCTTTCCAAGGGTGACAAAGTGCAACCTTGGTGGATGCCACTGACACTGGGCATCCCCTACCTAAAAATGCTCATCACTCTCTATCGTGTCGCTGTGTTGCAGATCTATTTTCTCAACCAAGGACGCAGCCATAAAGAGTACTGGGTTTACATGACGACAGAACAGAGCGAAGTATGAATGATGAACGTCTCAAGATCGTTCTAACCCTGCTAGGCGGAGCGCTTTTGGCGCTTATTTTCATCTTGATCGCGCTGGTCGCTCCGGTGCAAAAGAGCCAAAACGCCGACTTTCAAAACGCTCCCGCCAAATCCAAGCTAGAGCAGATCTCTAAAGAGCTAAGAGAGCGCTAGTACTCCTCTTCGCCTTCGCTCTCAATCTTAAAAGTGACTTCACGAAGAATCTTATCACCTTCCTTGACGCGCACCAGCCAGCCGCCGGGTTCAAGGCCATAGTAGTAACGAAAATCGTAAAGCGATCCATGATGTGCCTCAAGCAAAACGGTACGCTCTCGATTATCCTGACTTAGACTAGGCGCATTCCATTCAAAAGTGATATTTCGGTCAACAACATCACGTTGACAAAAATAGCTACACTGTACCAGCTTGCTACCCTCGCCGCTCACTTCACATACCAAAGAGTCCGTCGCTGACTCTTCACCCATCAAACGCATTGCTATCAACAAGACCATAAAATATTTCATATCATAATGTCACACTCCAAAAGTTCGAAATTATAGCCAGAATGAACGCGGTATAATGACTAAAAGTGATGACAATATGATCCATCCAAAACTCAAAGCCTGGTTCAAAGAGGCTCTCGTCACTTTGGTGCTCCTCGCTGTTGCGCTCAATCTCATCAGTTATATGCGTAGCCCGGCCAAACGGGGCGACCCTCTGCCTGAGCTGCAACTCTCTCTCCTTAATGGTTCATCATTTAATACAGACATCAATCGTTCGCGACCGCTACTGGTCCATTTTTGGGCTACTTGGTGCCCTACATGTAAGCTTGAAGCAGGCGCTATCGAATTAATCTCACACCATTTTGATGTCCTCACTATTGCCGTCAAATCCGGCAGCAACACAGAGTTAGAGCGTTACATGTATGAAAACGGCTATACCTTTGCAGTAGTCAACGATCACGATGGCGCACTCGCTGAGCGCTTCAATATCGCTGCCTATCCAAGCACGCTTATGTACGATCCATCCGGCTTTCTTCGCTTTGGCGAGGTCGGCTACACGTCCACTCCGGGGCTTTATCTAAGAATGTTGATGGCACGTTAGGGTTTACATGTAAGCAATCATTTCTATTTTCTATAATTTTTATTATAAACACTTAACTTCTTCTTCATTCAATGATTGCTAAAGTTCGCTCCCAATTCACCTTTAGGATCAAACATGCAATCCAAGCTTCTTCTTGACAAATACCCCATCCAAACCCTGAACATCCCTTTTGATCGTTGCGCTTTTGAGAGCGTCGATGCCATCATCGAGCATCTGCGCGGCTGCATCGAAGCCGATCCTATCGCCGGATACATCGCTCTGTTTGACCACTACGCCCACACCGCATCACGCGACAATAACGAAATCGCACCCACGATCAAAGAGGCCAAAAACATCCTTTTTTGCTTCGGGCAAAAGCTTCCCTCCGCCGAAATGCTCGCCGTTCGCCCCCGCAGCATCGGCGTCGCGCGCACGGATGAGGGCTTTACATGTAGCTTTATGGAAGCACCCATGACACCCATGAACGACAAAATGGTGCAGTGGATAGAACAGCTTCAGCGCTAGTTTTGTATCATCACGCAGACTTTACCGCATTAGAGGAGTTTGCGTGAACCCATCGACACTAACCCACCTCATCGCCCTGCTGCTCGCGGGGCTCTCGTTTGCCGTACCTGAACCTTTGATCTCACGATTGATGCTCTATAGCGGACTCTTTGCCTTCTCCGGCGCCATCACCAACACCCTTGCCATCCACATGCTCTTCGAGCGCGTACCGTTTCTGTACGGTTCCGGCGTCATCGAAGCACGTTTTGAAGCCTTTAAATCGGCACTGCATGAGATGATGATGGAGCAGTTTTTCACCCGCGCTCAGCTCGAAGCTTTTTTTGCGCAAGAGGAGCGCCGCATCGATCTTGAACCGCTGCTGCAACAGAGTGACTTTTCGCCGGCCTTTGATGCGCTGAGCCAGAGCATCATGGAGTCGCGCTATGGAGGGATGCTTGGAATGTTTGGCGGAGAAAAAGCCCTCGAAGGACTGCGCGAACCCTTTAATGAAAAGCTAAAAGCCTCCCTCATTCAGATCTCGCGCAGCGAAGCCTTCAATACGCAGCTACAAGCGACGCTGGAGCGCTCAACGCTCATTGAGGATATTCAAGCCAAAGTGGCCGAGCTGATCAACGCCCGCCTCAGCGAACTCACCGCCCAAAACGTCAAAATGCTCGTGATGCGGCTGATAAGAGAGCATCTGGGATGGCTGGTCGTCTGGGGCGGCGTCTTTGGCGGCCTTATCGGCATGGTCGGTGCGCTACTGGGCGTTTAAAAACTTCTTGGTGCGGCTGGTGGCCTGCGCTTCGAGCGGATCATCAGGCCAGTAGTGTTTTTTGTATTTTCCGCGCAGCTCTTTTTTGACCTCATGGTAGGCCCCGCGCCAAAAACTCGCCAGATCAAAGGTCACCTGCATACTGCGGTGCGCCGGAGAGAGCAGATGCAGCAGCAGCGGATGGCGCCCTTCGAGAATACGCGGCGTCTGCTCCAGACCGAACATCTCCTGCAAGCGTACCGAAAGTACCGCCTGAGCGCTGTCGCTATAATCGATCGCAATCATCGATCCGCTGGGTACGCGCAGCGCATGGGGGGCCAGACGATCCAGCCGCGCACACTGCTCATACGAGAGCAGAGCCGATAAGATCTCCTCCATAGAGAGCTTGCCAAGATCGCGCAGCGCCTCTACGCCTTGCAGATACGGTCCCAACCACTGCGCCAAATCATCCAGCAAAGCCGCGTCGCTCCAATCGGGCATGTCGGCATCGCTCATGTGGGTTTTGATGAAGAGCACGCGGGTGCGTAGTGCACGGCTCTTGGGACACCACGGCAACACTTCCAACCCCGCTTCCGCGATCCCCGCGCACAATGCCTGCATCACAAGTGTACGATCTGGTTTGGCCATCGGACGGCTATAGAGTGTGAGCGCCATCAGGCTGTATCGTTCGCGTGACTCGACCCGACTGCTCTGAGGGTTGAAGCTGCACAGCGTCTCAATCCGCAACAGATGGGAAAAGTGCTCTTCGATCCTATCGCGCGACAAGGGCGCAGCCAAAGCGATGCGTTTGCCACTACCGCCAAGCGACGCGACGGCCAAAAAGGGTTCGCGCCCCAGCGCCGAGGTCTGCTCCAGCGACGCACCCTTACCCGATGAGAGCAGATACTCGCCACCTTGGGCCTCACGGCGCATGGCAATACGATCAGGATAAGCTAGGGCGAGCAGTACGCCGATCATCTCCATGCGCAGTACTTGGGGCACCTGCGTCTGGCCCAGACGCGCGCGCAGTGCTTTGGCACTCTCGATCACACGCAGCGCCGCCATACGCTCTTGCGGTTCAAATCGCCGCTCGTGCAGCGCCTCCAGACGTGCGCCGATATCCACGCCGAAGCGCCGCAACGCATCGCTTTCACTGAGCAGTGCGCCAAGCAACGACGCTTCATAAACCAAGCCCAAAACTTCACCGCGTAGCAGCATATAAGCGAGACGCGGATGCACCCCCATCGCAATTGCCCGTGTGCCAAGCGCCGCTATGAGACCGGATGTTTGAACCATCTGCAGCTCTTCAAGCAGTGATTGCGCCTCTATGATCCTCGTGCGCGGCGGCTGATCAATGAGCGATAACGATGCGGGATCATGCACGCCCCACTGCGCCAGCTCCAACACAAAACCGCTAAGATCGCTACGCATAATCTCTGCCTCGCTTTGTGCCACCAAGCTTTTATGCTCATGCCACAAACGATAACAAACCCCGCTTGATTGACGTCCGGCGCGGCCTGAACGCTGTAGTGCGCTTTGCTGCGAAATATAGCCGTCGCACAGCGTGTCCATGCCCAAGTTCGGGTCATAAAAAGCCTGTCGCTCCAGTCCCGAATCGATGACGATGCGCACCCCCTCAATGGTAAGGCTCGTCTGCGCGATGTTGGTCGAGACGATCACTTTGCGCCGATTTGAAGGGGCAAGCGCGGCATCTTGCGTCTGTTTATCCAGTGCACCATGTAGGGGTAAAAGTGAGAGCTCGGGATAAGCACCGCTCAAACGCGCGATAACGGACGCTATCTCGGCGGCTCCGGGCACAAAAATCAGCACGTCGCCCTCATGCGCCGCCAGCACGCGCCCCAGCATCTTGGCGATATACTCGCTCAGGTCACGCAAGGTGGGTTGCGGCAATTTCGGCTCAAGATAGAAAAGCGCCACATCAAAGGCGCGGCTCTGCGAGACGATCTGCGCGGCTTTGGGCATCAGCGCACCCAAAGCCTCCAGCCCGAGCGTCGCCGACATCACCACCAGCCGCAAATCCTCGCGGATAATCGCCTGCGCATCAAGCGAAAGCGCCAGCGCCAGATCGCTGTGCAGGGATCGTTCGTGAAACTCATCGAAAATCACGCAGCCGACCGCTTCGAGCGCGGGATCGCTTTGCAGCATCCGCGTCAAAATCCCCTCGGTCACGACCAAAATACGGGTACGCAAACTTCTGGAGCGCTCATTGCGGATCTGAAACCCCACACGCTCCCCAACCCTCTCACCCAGCATTGATGCCATACGCTCCGCTGCCATACGCGCCGCCAGACGGCGCGGCTCAAGCATCACGATAAGCCGATCATGAAGCCAAGGCTCCCCCAGCAGGGCAAGCGGCACGGCAGTGGTTTTTCCAGAGCCAGTCGGGGCTTGTAAAATGAGTTGATTATGGGTTTGAAGGGCATGGCGAACCGCTTCTAAATGCGGTTCAATGGGGAGTGACAACTATCGGCACTCCGTAGCGGAGATAAGCAAAGCGTTGTGCGCACTCCCCTCACGACCGATAAAAGTCTGGGTGCCGATACTGTACGAAAAGGTACTTTGATTCACCTCAATACCGTTACATGTAAGGGTTTCGCCCTGATTGTATTTTAGTACGATGGCGACTACTTGCGTACGCTGTGCATCGCTTCGGACGTTGTAGAGATACATCGCGCCAAACAGCAGTGCAAACACCGCGACAACGCCCCCTTTTTGCTTGTGGTTCAATTCGGTGAAGTTGTGCAGCACCAAAAAGAGCAGACCCAGCGCGACCAATCCGATCAAATAGCCCATCTATTCCCCCCGTAGCTGATAAGTGATATCGCCCGCTCCAAAGCCGACGATCAGGCCCGTTTCGAGGCTTTGCGCCATTGTAGCATCTTTGTAGACTTCAAGCGTGCATCCACGCCGTAGCACACGCTCTGCCAACAACAGATCATAGTGACCAAACGCACCTTCAAAATCGATGTCGCATAGCGCTTCGCCTGCCGCCCACACGGGCAAGATGATCAAATGATCTGCCCCCTCAAAACAGCCACGAAAAGCCTCAAGGTTATCAACGGTACGCGAATATTTGTGCGGCTGCCAGATCGCCGTGATGCGCTCGAACCCGCGAAGCGCGGCAAAGGTCTTGACCGCCTCCATCGTCGCCTTGATCTCGGTGGGGTGGTGGCCATAGTCGTCGATGATGATGCAACTGTCACTATCGCCGACCAAATCGAAGCGTTTTTTGATCCCTTTGTAGTCCAGAAGCCGCGTTCTGATCGTCTCGATCTCTACACTCTGCATCGCCGCAAAAATCGCCAGCGCAGCATCAAGTGCGATATGCGCACCAAACCCCCACACCTCAAAAATGCCCAAATCCAGCAGCTCAAAGCGGGTATACGGTTCATCCTTAATGAGCACATACTCGATATTGCGAATATCCTTGCTTGGATAGAGACGCACTGCATTACATGTAAGACTGCCCAAAAAGGGATCTTCGGCGTTGAGGATGCGCAGTGGAGCGCTTTGAATGAACTGCTGGTAAGAGCCATAAAAGAGCACCTCATCATAGCCGTAATACTCCATGTGTTCGGGTTCGGCGTTGGTGACGATGGCGCAATAAGCGTTGGCGTTGAGAAAGCTGCCGTCGCTCTCGTCGGCCTCGAAGATCAGCACGTCGCTCTCGTTGCAGTAGCGCACGTTCGAGCCAAACGCCTTGGATTCCGCGCCGATGATGGCTGAGCCGTGCATCAGCTCCGAGAGGATCGCCGACGTGGTGCTCTTGCCGTGCGCCCCCGCGACCGCATAGACTTTGGCGTCGCGCAAAATCTCCAGTAGCGCCTCACGCCTTGGGATAACGCGAATCCCCCGCTCTTTGGCCGCGACCACTTCGGGGTTATCGCTTTTGATGATCGCCGAATGGATCACCACGTCGGGATCGGTGATGTTTTGGGCGCACTGTGGAATCGTTACATGTAAGCCCTCATCTTCGAGCTTGTGTGTGATATGTGAAGCGCGGATGTCTGATCCGCTCACCTGATGACCCCGGTAGTGCATATATTTGGCCAAACCGCTGATGCCGATGCCGCCGATGCCGATAAAATGGTATTTCAAGAGAGGCCTTGGATGGAAAAATTGGTGTTATAAAGCAAAAGGTGTGCCGATGCGCTCACGCTCTAAAAGCGCAGATATAAAAACTCTGCGCCTCTTGCGTCGCATCCAGATCGGCGATCTCGTCGATAAAACGCTCAAACGCGATCTGCTCTCTAGCGTAGCGGGTGTGGCGCTTCATCGCTTCGCTAAAGGCGCTATCTTGCGTGACCCCCTCAAGGA
>DZBC01000096.1 GCA_022729835.1 Sulfuricurvum sp.
TTTCTATCGCTTGTGTTTATGAAACTAGGCAACCATAACGTGGTGAAACTGGACACGTACATCTTCCAAAGCAAGACCGACACGACCTTAACACCCGTGTTGATGTATCTGCTTGATTAACCCCACATAGAAGCAAAGGAGCTTTTGACATCACTTTCGTCTACGCTATCGTTGATCCACCAGATCTGTTTCATTTTATCATAAGGAGTACCCATGTTTTCTCGTCTACTGCACCGTTTCATTGTCGGCCTTCTGGCCTTCTTCGCCGTTGAAGTAGCGCTTTTCTCGGCGCAAACACCTACAAATACCTTCGTTCCGATTATCTCTTATCTACTGGATTCAGAGAGTAACCAAAGCGCCAAAAGCACCCACTGGGTGACCGGCTACTACGTCGCCTATCAGCGCGACCTTTTGCCACCCGAGGAGATCGACTGGAACGGCCTGACGCATATCATCATGTCACGCGTAACCGCCAACCCCGACGGTACGCTCAACACCAACTTCGACTGGGACAACACCAACGGCCCTGCACTGGCTAGAGACATCGCAACGCGCGCCCATGCCCACGGCAAAAAAGCCATCTTGATGCTCGGAGGCGATGACAACGGTGCGGCCATTCACGATGCGGTTGCCAACCACCGCGCTACGTTTATCGTCAATCTCGTTGCCGCTATGAACACTCTGGGCTACGACGGTATCGATCTGGACTGGGAAAACGACATTGACTGGGATCTCTTCCCGACCTTTGCCGCCGAGCTGCGACAAGCTGCGCCGCGGGCCATCCTCACGATGCCAGGAGGCCCGCTCAACATCAACTATGACACGGTCGATCCGCGTCTGGTTGCATTGATCACCCATCTTGATCAGTTTAATATGATGTCTTACTATCCGACCACTCAGTGGGTCGGATCGGGTTGGTACTCTTGGTATAATTCACCGCTCTCGGGTGTCAAACCCAGCACCCCTGTCAGCATCGAAGAGTCCTTTAACCGTTACGTTGTAGCCGGAGTCCCCAAAAGCAAACTGGGTATGGGCATCGGGTTTTACGTCACCTGCTACACCGGCGGCATCACCGGCCCCAACCAGAGCACCGAAAGCGGTGTCGCGATCGTAGGCGGCGACAACGAATATCCGCTCTCGGAGATCTACGGCACCAACGGCGCTTATCGTGAGTCGATGCGCTACTGGGACGCCGTAGCGAAGCAGCCCTACCTAAGCCTCGCCCAACCCGAACGCCACGGTTGCCGCTACGTCTCTATCGAAGATGAAGAGTCACTCATCGCCAAAGGAAACTTTACCCGCACCAACGGTTATGGCGGCACCATCCTCTGGACAATGAACCAAGGTCGGGTGCGTTCACACTCCCAACCAGATTTTCTCTTTGAAGCGCTTCGCAAGGGCTTCATTGAACCCAATCTGGTGCGCACCGTGGGCATCTCGGTGATGCAAGGCGATCTGTGGCTGGAGTACAACGCGACCGTCAGCCTCAGCGCTCTGGTAACCGGAACGACCGACAAGCGGGTGAGCTGGTCGATCACCACACCCGACTGCGGCAACATCAGCGCAGAAGGAGTTTACAACGCCCCATCCGCAGAGCGCAACTGCACCATCCTAGCAACCTCACTTGCCGATGCAAACAAAAGCGCAACGGCTCAGATCACGATCACCAATGCCGAGTGGTCACCTCAGTTTAGCCTCTCCAGAAAGGGCACCCATTGGTTGGAAGTCACCGCAATGGATGAAGATGTCGAATCAACATCTGTCGCTTTAAGCGACGGCACTTCGCTTGCCCTGACACTACAATATCGGCTGTACGGTACAAACTACCCGCTATTTGTCACCAACTACGGCTTTCCTGAGGGCGGTGGCGACTACACCTTTCATGCCCAATCGGCCAACAACCGCAAAACAAGCGCCGTCTTACATGTACCGCTGTGTAATAAGGATGCTAACGGATATTGCCAGTAAAGCCCCTCAGCGGGCTTGTGACCCATCAAGTCTTACATGCAAGCGCTACTGCAACAGATAAAAAATCACTGCAGGAGCGAAGCGGGGGCACTCGCATGTGTTGATTGAAACAATGGTTTGGTAGCTACTTATCGTGTCGATGAAGTCAATGACGGTTTGATCGTTTGAGGTCAGATCGCAGTTGTTTCTTAGGCTGAGATATGTCAAACCTATCAAACGCCTCAATCACCGTATCACTGGTTACATGTCCTTCGGTGACATACGCATGCAGACTATTTTGTTGGCTCAAGAACCCCAGCACATTGAAGCGTTTGGCATGGGCTGTCCGCCTAATGCCGCCATCGCAGTAGAGAGGCTAAGCTGATTTTTTTAAAACCTCTGTAACGGCAGCTGCATCTTTAGTCTGAAATATTCTAGGACGTCCGGGCATGGGTCTCTCTTTGAGCCCCCCAAGCCCCTTGGCTTCAAAATGGTTGAGCCAGTCATAAACGGTATCTGGATTCATCTCTAGTGTCTGCGCTATATGCGCAACACACTTTCGCTCCATGCTCATCAAAATAGCCAATGCTCTTCTTTTTTCGCGCTTCTTGGTGCTCTCTTGGATAAAGCGATAGAGTTGCGCTTGGGTGTCAGGGTTTAGTGTAATGTACTTCATAATCTACCCCAAGCACCTTCTATTCCACTTTTGGGATTCTTTTTTGGGAGGTGCTTATAAGCAGCGCGAGCTTTATCATGCCCACGGCAGATAAGGGAGGGCGGGCAGGATGCAGAGCATCAGGGAAATGAACGCCAAAAAAAGCGTCGATCCTCTATGGTTTAGCGCACAGGCGCGGCGGCGTGTCAACGGCGGTAGAGCCTAAACCGCGCCAAAGCGAGTAGCTCAAACCACAGGCGATACGGTTCCAAAACGTCAAGAGCACCCAGCCACTCGCTCTTCACGGCAACACTTCCGAGGAGATGCGGTGGGAAAAATCGCGGGCATTGTAAAAATCAAGCGGTTCATCGCCTGATTCGGCGTAGGGGTAGGAGAAGATCGAGAGCGGGTATTGGACCGGGTGGGGTGAGAGCACGAAGTCGCGTGCATGGTTGTAGGCAAACCAGTTCATCTCCCAGCTTTGAGCTTGCCGTGCGGCCTCTTCGCGCACGCGAGAGGCGTTGCGCTCGAGGTTTTCGACCAAAATCAGCTTGGTTATGTCGCTCGGATTGGCGGGAATCCACCCTTGATGTTCCAGGTAGCATTCCGCGCGGCAGTGCTGCGCGGATGCCGAAGACGGCGCTCACATCCGCGCATTTGCCGCCTAGATAACCCGACTCCAAGCTCATCGAAGTGTTGATAGGCGTTTTGCATCGGCAGCGGAATCCAGAGGCGCACCGCTTCGCGTGCGATGGTGAAGTGTTGCGTGATCTTAAATCGGTGCTCTTGCGCCAAGAGGGTGAGTGCCATCAAGAGCAAGAGAAGAGGGCGCATCTTAGTCCTTTGAAATAGCGTCCTTTGAAATAGTGGACGTCATTATAGCGCTACGATCTTTTTCAGAGCAGATATGCTACGCTTACACCCATGGCAACGATCAACTGGGACGAATACAAACAATACAAGCAAGAGCACCTCAACCCCAAAGGACTGGATAATTTCGGTCTGCTGATTGGGTTTATGCGTAGCTACTACAACATCACGGATGCGCATCGGCTCTTTGGTTGGCTCAGTGACGATCCGCTCTCGAGTGCGATGATGCAAAAGCGCGCTATTTCCGATGGCGATTCGCTGGAGCGCTACATCGAGACCCTGCGTTGACGCACACGGATGAATGAGCGTTTTTCGGCTTTTATCGCCAAACACCACATCCTCATGCTCGCTACATGTAACGACACCGCGCCGCAGTGTGCAACCCTCTTTTACGTCTTTGACCCAAAGCGCGCGCTCTTTGTCGTGGCGAGCGATCCAAACAGCGAACACATGCGCAATGCCCAAAGCAACCCGCAGGTCGCGGGGGCGATCGCGCTTGAGACCCACGCCATAGGAAAAATCGAAGGTTTGCAGTTTAAGGGGGTGCTGGAGCGAAGCGAAGAGGAGGTGGACGCGGCGCTTTATTTTGCGGCGTTTGCTTACGCCCGTGTGATGCGACCGACGTTTTGGCGCTTACATGTAAGCAGTATGAAGCTGACCGATAACCGTCTGGGATTCGGCACCAAACTTATGTGGCCGTCTTAGGCGTATAGAAGCTACACTCCACGCCGCTGGACTGTTTGACGACAACCGATGGGAGTAGATGTGATTTGAATCCATAGGCCTTGCAACCGTGCGGACGTCCAGCTTCCCAAGTGACAAAGTAGTAGTGACAGCGGATACAGTTGATACGTTTCATGTGCCTAATTGTACATGCGTATGTTAAAATCCGCTTTATGCAAATCAGCGCCAAAATCCTCTTTTACAACCCAAACGACGGCAAAGGCATCGTGATCACGCCGCAGCGTGAGAAGTATGATTTTGTGATCTCGCAGTGGGATGATTTCGAACAGTTGCCCAAGAGTGGCATGGAGGTCTCCTGCATCCTTTCTGATGGCGCTATTACATCGCTGGCTCCACCGCAAAGCGGCGTGCTCGTCTCCGTCGCAGAACCGATCAATTCGCTGCCGCTGTGGGAAAAAGGGCGTCGAAAGATCGATAAAATTCGGCTCTCGAGCAGCGTCAAGGTGTGCGTCGATCAGTACTTTGAACACATAGAAGAGGATATCCACGAGCGCACCGGTTATCGTGACGCCAAATATCGGCTCGATTTTCTCAAAATGCGCCGTTTTCTCTTTACGATGTACAACAATCTCACAGAACTCGATCTGCACTTTGTGACGCCCAAAATCAAAATGATGCGCGACGATCTGTTGCAGATGAGCGCGGTTTATGACGACTACAAGTCCAAAGCGACCTACCCGGAGATCGCTTTTGAAAAGGTCTTTTTGGTGCGTCAGGAGGAGTATGTGAAGGTGCGAGAGGAGTCATCGCTCACCTTTGCCAAGCTTGTCAATTTGCGCGACACCGAGGCTAGGGTGGCTGAAATGATCGCTGAAAAAGAGGTGGTCATCGAGCGCACACTGCGAAGCTCTCCAGTTTTTGAAGCTCTGGACGAAGAGCATAAAAAACTCAAATCGGAGTATGTCGATACGGTGCACATGATGGCGACGCTCGATGAGATATACCATCATAATCTGGAGCTGATGCTCACTTTTGAGCAGGGTTACAAAGAGTCATTTTTTGAGATCTTTCACGCCGCTTCAAAGGCGTACCGCGAGCAAATTTTGACCATTCTTGATGCGCAGGCCTATCTGTTTGACGAGCAGCTCTGGATGCAGGCGCAAAAGTCCAAGGCGATTCAGCGCTTTTTCGAGCACTCCAATATTCAGGGTGATTTCTCCTCAAAAACCTATCTGAAGTACTATCTCAATTCGCTTGATCCTGACAAAGTATCGACAGAGCAGCGTGAACTTTTCAAGCTTTATGACTATCTTGAGAGTATGACGCGTGAGTGTGTGGTGGCGGTGGTTGGCGATATGGATGAGGCGTTTGCGCTGAAGTCTCTGTTTGCGCAGATTTCCTTGCCGATTGAGGCTCAGGTCTATGTTGATACGGCCAAAGCCTTTGCGTGGATGCAAAAGCACCCGATCACTCTGATGCTGGTTGATGAGGCGCTGCGCGGTGTGAGTGCGGAAAGTTTCATACGTCAGGTACGCGACAAGATCGGAACGCGGGCTAAAACCGTGCTGCTGGGATCAAAACCGCCGCGTGATGCGGGAGCGTTTGATGCGCAGATGCCCAAAGGGATGCGCGCCACATTGTTTAAGGAGCGAATACAATTACTTTTGAAGGAGACGCATGAATAAATTACACACAATGCTTGAGCTACAACAGCAACTCAACGACGCCACCAACGGTATCAACTGGGAGGTCGGAACGACCAAAAACGGCAAAAAGATCAACTGGAAACGTTGCATCTACATGGAGTGCGCCGAGATGATCGACTGTTTTGCGTGGAAGCACTGGAAAAACATCGAAGCAGAACCCGACTACTCCAATTTGCAGATCGAGGTGGTGGACGTGTGGCACTTCGTGATGTCACTCGCGCTTGAAACCTACAAAACCAACAAGCTAGGTTCCATCGAAACGCTTGGGGAGCAGATCGCGCAGATGCCCAATTTTGAGTTGCTGCAGGAGCCTGTTGAAGCGTATGGTGAGGAGATGCTGATCCTCATTACCGTTGAAGCGGTGATGCGTGATGCGCTGGAAATCAGAGTGAGCCTCACCAAGCTGCTCTTTGACTTTTTCGAGCTTTGCCGTCTTGCCAAGCTTGATATGGCGACGCTTTATCGCCTCTACGTCGGCAAAAATATCCTCAATCAGTTTCGCCAAGATCATGGCTACAAAGAAGGGCATTACGTCAAAATCTGGAACGGCCTTGAAGACAATGCGGTGATGAAAGAGTTTTGGCAAAGCGACGCGCAGATGAGCCCCGAAGCGCTCTATACGGGACTAAAACGCCGTTACGACGCTTTGTAGAGTTTGGGGTGTTCGCTTTTGAATCGGCGGTGACACCAGAACCAAAACTTAGGTTCGCGACGGATGATGCGCTCAATGAGGTCGCTTAGCGCCTGCGTGGTTTCGTGTACGTCACGTTCAGCGTTGTCGGTGTGTGCGACCTCTAGCGGCGGCTCGAAGGTGATAACGTAGTGTTCTTCGTCTTGCGTGTCGATAAAGATCGGAATAATGAGCGCGTCGTATTTGCGGGCCAAATAGGCCGGAGCTGCGCTTTGGCGGGCTTTGCGCCCGAAAAATTCCACTTCGATACCTTCGCGTTTGGAGGTGTTTTGGTCGATCAAAAATGAGATGCTTTCACCGTTTTTGATCGCCCGCGTCATCTGCTTGATGGCACCGTGTTTTTCGACCATCCGCATGCCAAGCTTTGAGCGAGACTCCAGCAGATAGCGGTCAAAGTGCGGGTTGCTAAGCGCCTTGTAGGCCGCGTGGGTGGGGGTGATAAGCGCACCCAGCGCCGTAGCACCCAGCTCCCAGTTGCCGTAATGTGCCGAAATAAAGACGATTTTGCGCCCGCTTGCAAGAGCGTTATCGACGTAGGCGCGGCCTTGAAACGTTACATGTAAGGCTAGATCGTCGCGGGTGTTGCGGCGGTTTTCCATAATCTGTAAAGCCGAGAGCATGAGATTGCGGTAGCAGTAGCGCCCGATGCGCCGTAGCTCTGCATTGCCCACGTCACCGAGGGTGAAGTGGACGTTTTGGGCGATGACGCGGCGGTGCTTGGGATCAAAATGATAGGCCGCGTCACCCAAAAAGATGAAAAAGGCTTTGCGTATGCGTCTAGGCAAACGCATCAAGATCCACTCCAAAGCCAGATAGAGCCGAAAAAGAGTCACAGCAGCTCCAGCGCGCGGCGTACGACGGTTTCTGCTTCAATGGTTGTTATCGAGCGGTCGTGTCGGTCGATGCGCCGGACGTTTACATCGTGGCGGGCTTCAATGGCGATGTTGCGTGGCGTGAGTCCGATCATGCGTGCTGACGTGGGGCCAAAAAGGGTGATGGAGGGACGGTTCATGGCCCATGCCATGTGGGTTGGGCCGGTATCGTTACCAATGGTGAGGTCACACGCGGCGATGAAGCTGACGAGTTCGTTCAGGCTCATTTTGGGCGCGATATGGGCGTTTGAAGAGTGTGCGGCAATCCAAAGCACGTCGTCATACTCTTGGGGTGTGCCCCAAACCAGATGGCAAGGGTGCGGTAGCGCTTCGCACAGAGAGACGATTTTGTGGTTGGGGTAGCGTTTCGAGGGCCAAGATGCACCGATGATGATGGCGATATTGATCCCCTCAAAAAGCTTTTTCTTGAGCGCTATGACGGGGAAGAGCGGTGCTTTATCGAGCACGTCGTCGGGATTACATGTAAGGCCCAGTGCATCGGCAACGACGCGGCAGTTACGCAAGATGATGTTGGTTTCATAGGCGATGGCACTGTGCGAAGCGTAGAAATAGG
>DZBC01000097.1 GCA_022729835.1 Sulfuricurvum sp.
AGACCCGGTTGCTAGAAGAGATTCATGCACGCTTGGTGCTGCAAAAAGCCGAATCTTAGTTCTTTACTTCCGCTTTAAATCGTACTATAATCTTCCAGCTTTCACATTTTTTTTGAGGTGTTATGATGCGTGTTTTTATGGGAGTTTTGATATGGACAATGCTGTTGTGCGCCGGGGATTTAACCTATTATCGTATCGTGATCGGTTCTTACGCGCAAAGTGATAATGCGGAATCCACCAAAGAGCACCTTGTTCGTGCATTGCAACATGATGAAGCTTTTGTGCATCTACAAAAAGCCATCGGTTTTGAGTTTGAGGTCTACAAAGGCAGCAAATATTTCACCCTCTCTCTTAAGCCATTTGCACATGAGGCCGATGTCAAAGCGGTGCTAGAACGTATACATAAGATTGATAAAGCGCCTTATGTAGGCCGATATACTGTGCCGCAGCCCATCAAGAGCGTTGCGGTTTCAAGCGCGGCTGTCTCATCGTTGAATGCGACGCTTGAAACCAACGCTTCCTCATCTGAAGTGGCACACTCACAGCAGGCGCTATCATCCGACCGCAAGGCTTCTGAAGCGAGCGTAGCGTCTGCGGTATCGTCTGCTACTCAAAGCGCCGTTTTGGTCGTCCAAACTGCAAGCGATAGGATATCTCACGCCACGTCATCTTCTGTTTCACCAGCTCAGCCAAATGTCACAAAGGAGCCGCCGATGTTAGCCACGACGACAACTGCTTCGGGTGGGGCATGGTGGCTCTATATTCTTGTGACTGTTTTGGCTGTTTTGGCGCTCTTTTTGTGGTGGCGTAACCGCGCCTTGGTTTTTAGAGGGCATCAATTAGAGAAGCAGTTGGCACATCAAGGCAGTGATGCCATTAGCAAAGAGGCCTTTTTGTCGCGTATGAGTCATGAGATCCGTACGCCCATGAATGCGATCATCGGATTTAGTCATGTTCTGCTAGAGAGCAAGCTTGATGCGATGCAGACGCAGTATGTGCAAAATGTTCAAAATGCAGCCGGACTGTTACTCTCTATCGTGAATGATGTTCTTGATTACTCGAAGCTAGAAGCCGGGCATGTGACGCTTGAAAATCATCAGTTCAATATCAATGCCATGCTAGACACTATTTCGGTGCGTTTTACCCAAAAGGCCTCACAGAAGGGTCTTGAATTTATTTTTGAAATTCACAACAATGTACCCTCTCGTATGGTCGGTGACGAAGGCAAGCTCGAAGCGGTGCTCAATAATCTACTGGGCAATGCTATCAAGTTTACCTCCAAAGGGGAGGTGGTACTGAGGATTAAACGGCTCTCTTCGGCTGAGGGACAGATACAGCTTGAATTCAAGGTATGTGATACGGGTATCGGTATTCATGCCAAACAACTTGAAGTGCTTTTTGATTCGTTCCGACAGGCAGACAGCTCAAAATCCCGCTCTTTTGAGGGTATGGGGCTTGGGCTTTCCATCTGTAAAGAGTATGTCGGCATGATGGGTGGTGTGATCGATGTCAAGAGTGCACCGGAGAAGGGAAGTTGTTTCACTTTTACCGTCCTTTTTGATACGCCCGAGCAGATCGAATTGCGCAATTACCGTTTGCCTGATCGAAGCATCATGAACAAGCGTGTTTTGGTGGTTGATAACAACACCACTGCAGCAGGTGCCTTGCAACGCATGATCGCCTACTATCACTACCATGCCGATATCGTCGCCAGCGAGGATGAGGCGATACGGGTGCTCAAAAACTGTGAATACGACATTATTTGTCTGGATTCAAAACTGCTTGAATCTGAAAATGCCGATACCATTCAGCACTTCAAAGAGCACACTAATGCCAAAATTGTCTTGCTTGAAAACAATGTGATACATGCCCTTGGCGGTACGATTTCCGGTGTTGATGCGGAGCTTAAAAAGCCATTTAGCCAGCAAGATCTGTTTAATACGATCATCAATCTCTACAGTGAACGGTCCACACCGCAAGAGCAGACGCAAAGCTCTGGGGTAAAAGAGCGGCTTAAGATGTTCGAAGGACGCAAGATCCTTCTGGCTGAAGACAATGCGATCAACCAAAACGTTATTTTCAGTCTGCTCAAAGAGAGCGGTATTCGTCTGATTATTGCCAACAATGGCCAAGAAGCGGTGGAATTGCTCGAACAGCATCCTGATGTGGGCATGATTTTTATGGATATCTCTATGCCGGTTATGGATGGTTACGAAGCGGCGCGCGCTATTCGCTCTAAACCGGTTTTTGCATCGATTCCCATTGTGGCTTTAACGGCCAATATCCAGCCTAGTGATGTGCGCCAAAGTCTTGAGGCCGGTATGCAAGAACACATTGGTAAGCCCTTTAATGTCGGTGCGTTTTATGAGGCGATCTTAAAGTACATGGGCAGTGAAGCCCTCAGAGTGTCGCAACCGCCTCAAAAACCCGTAGTAACGTTGATGGGTGAAGAGGTGTTGATGCGTGAACGGGGGATGGAGCTTGTCGGTGGTGATAGGGCGCTTTATGAAGAGCTTTTGGGTGAATTTGTCGAGATGTTTGGTGGCACCGTGCAAAGCTTGCACACCTTGCTTGAAGAGGGATCATTCGAAGCGGGAGTAAAATTAATTCACGATATCAAAGGGGTCTCCGCCAATCTTGGTGCGATGAAATTACACCAAGCAGCGCAAGAGCTTGAAGGGGTCTTTAAGCAATCCAACGAGGAGCTTGCGGCCAAAACGCTTGAACGCTATAGTGAGGTGCACCAGAGCACCATAGCGGCTATGCGCGCATGATTGCTGCGTATGCGATCACCGATCCAGCCTATTACGGATCGACGCCCCACGCCCTCTGCACTGCTGCGTCGCGCCTAATCGCATCAAGAGGGTGTGATTGGCTCTGTTACCGCGACAAACAGAATTCCGCTTATGCTGCCTGCGCCGAAGCACTCTCTTTTACATGTAAGGCTTTGGGCTTTGAGCGTTTGCTGTTGCATCATGATGTAGCGCTGGCCCAAAGCGTCGGGGCGTATGGCGTCCATTTGACTTCAGAGCGCTCTGATAGGATCGAGGAGGCGAAGGCTTTGGGGCTCTTTGTGGTCTTTAGCGCCCACTCTCAGGCGGATTTAGAGCGTGCGTTTGCACTGGGCGCGGATGCCTGCACCTACAGCCCGATCTTCCCTACGCCGCATAAAGGCGCACCCAAGGGTTTAGACGATCTAAAAGAAAAAACGGCTAAAATGGGTGATAAAATCATTGCGCTCGGCGGTATCACTACCCCTTTACATGTAAGGCAGGTAGAGGAGGCGGGCGCTTTTGCCTTTGCATCCATACGCTATTTTGTGCCATTTTTAGAGGAGACGCATGTTTGAAGTCATTATCGGCCTAGAGGTCCACGTCCAGCTCAATACCAAAACTAAGCTCTTTTGCTCTTGCCCCACGAGTTTTAACCATACCCAAAACACCAACACCTGTCCCATCTGTCTGGCGCTGCCTGGTGCGCTTCCGGTGCTCAACAAAGAGGTGCTGCACAAGGCAATCATGTTTGGTAGCGCCATCGATGCGACGATCAATCGAACCAGCTACTTTGACCGCAAAAGCTACTTCTACCCCGACAGCCCCAGCGCCTATCAGATCACCCAGCTCTATACGCCGGTGGTGGAGCACGGGCATCTGATGATCGATTTTGAAGACGGCAGCCAAAAACGCATCCGCATCAACCGTGCTCATATCGAAGCGGACGCCGGCAAAAATATCCATGAGGGTGAACACTCCAAAGTCGATCTCAACCGCGCTGGAACACCGCTGCTGGAGATCGTCAGCGAGCCCGATATGCGCAGTGCGGATGAGGCGATTTTGTACCTTAAAAAGCTACACTCCATCGTGCGCTACCTTGATATCAGTGACGCCAACATGCAAGAGGGATCGTTTCGCGTAGACGTCAACGTCTCGATCCGACCCAAGGGCGAAGAGAAGCTCTACACCCGCGTCGAGATCAAAAACATCAACAGCTTCCGCTTTATCCAAAAGGCGATCGAGATCGAGGTGGCCCGCCAAGTCGAAGCGTGGGAAGACGGGGTATATGCTTCTGAGATCGTCCAAGAGACGCGGCTTTTTGATCAGGCCAAGCAGGAGACCCGCTCAATGCGCGGCAAGGAAGAGGCGGCGGATTACCGCTACTTCCCCGAACCCGACCTGCTCAAAGCGGTGATTGATGATGCGATGTATGAAGCGGCGCATCCTATCCCCGAACTGCCCGACGCCAAGCGCGAACGCTTCGAGCGCGAATACGGCATGAACGCCTACAATGCGGCGGTCATCACCTCACTGCCCGAGATGGCGCGCTACTTCGAGACGATGGTTGCCGAGGGGGCAAGCGCCAAAAACAGCGTAACGTGGCTCACCGTAGAGCTGCTTGGACGGCTCAAAAACGGTGTGACCGTCGAGACCTCGCCCGTGCGCGCAACGACGCTTGCACTGATCGTCAAGCGCATCGAAGACGGCACCATCAGCGGCAAGGCGGCCAAAGAGGTGCTCGATTTCTTGATGGAGCACGATGAGAGCGTCGATGCGGTAATCGAAAAACTCGGCCTCAAGCAGGTCAGCGACAGCGGCGCGCTGGAGAAGATCGTGGATGAAGTCCTTGCGGCCAATCCCGATAAAGTCGCCGAATACCGCAGCGGCAAAGATAAGCTTTTTGGCTTTTTTGTCGGTCAGGTGATGAAAGCCTCCAAAGGGAGCGCCAACCCCCAAAGCGTCAACGATATCGTCAAAGCCAAGCTGGGCTAGGCGCGTATGCATCAGGATCGCAGTGCTCCTGAACCCCTTGGTGACTCCTTACATGTAACGGTGCGTATGGCCTATGCTTTGCAGGCCAGTGAGCGCTATCGCCGCTTCAAGCACCGCATCCACGATCTGCTCGAAAACAACGCCAACCCGTACAAAAAAGCACTGGATGCGATGATGATCCTTCTGATTTTCATCAGTGTCGTGATTTTGATCCGTGAGGTCAAAAATCATGTGGCCGACGGGTGGCTTTTTTTTAACAATTACGTCATTTCGATGATCTTTTTGACGGAGTATCTGCTGCGTCTGTGGGTGCATGGCAGCGCTAGTGCGTGCATCATCGAGCAGTATGAGCGCGACCTCTTTGTGCAGCGCCCGTTTCGGCTTTTTAGGGCGCTTGGCGCAATCGTGCGCGAGAAACTAAACTACATGCGTCAACCCGTGGCCATCGTCGATTTGATGGCGATTGTGCCTTTTTTTCACGAGATGCGGCTCTTGCGTATCTTTATCATTTTTCGCGTTTTCAAGCTCTTTCGCTATACCAAAAGTCTGCGCCAGCTCCTCTCCATACTCTCTAGTAAACGCTTTGAGCTCTTAACGCTACTGATTTTTGCCTCCATTGTGGTCTTTGTGTCGGGGGTGATGATCTATATCATGGAAGCGAACAATCCCGATTCGCGGATCAATACGCTCTATGAGGCGCTCTACTGGTCGGTCGTGACGATCTCGACGGTGGGTTATGGCGATTTTGTCCCTGCGACGAATGAGGGGCGGGCGGTGGCCATGGTGGTCATCATCACGGGGATTGCGGTGCTCTCGTTTAGTACATCGATCGTGGTCTCGGCGTTTACCGAGCAGATGGATGAGGTGGTGCGTACCAAAACGATACAAGACGCAAGGGCGTTGTCGGAGTTTTACCTGTTGTGTGGCTACAGCGAGATTGGTGTACTGGTGGCGCGGCGTCTGCGTGCGCGTGGGCGTAAGGTGGTGGTGATCGATAGGGATGAAGATGCCGTGCGCCGCGCTAAAGAGCAGGGGCTGATTGCGCTTAGGGGTGATCCCGGATCGCTTGAGAGCTATAAGGCGCTTAAGATCGATTTTGCACGCCAAGTGCTCTGCGTGCTCTGTCTGGATGAGAGCGATATCGCCAATGTCTCTACGGCGCTAACGCTTCGCGCCATGCATAAAGGGGTGCGCATCCTTTCGGTGCTGGAGCATGAAGCCAACCGCAAGCGGCTCAAGCTCGCAGGGATCCATGAGGTGCTCTACGCTCAGGAGATGGTGGGACTCGTAGCCGGAGAGTTCGGCGGCAAACCCGTCGCGTTTGAGGCGATTCATGCCCTGAGCTCCGAGCAGAGCGAGGTAGTGACGGATGAGATCACGCTCGATGAGCATGTTGCCCGCCGTTTGGGCAGCATTGACGCCTTACATGTAAAGCCTTTTCGCATCGTCTTGCTGGGGGTGTATGATCTGCAGGGGCGCCGTTTTCATTTTAATCCGCCAAAAGGGTTTGCGCTTCAAGGCGGTCATATCCTCATTGTGATGGGGATCGCGCATCTGATCCGCGAATTCAAAGCCGATCTGCATTTGAGGTAGGATGATGGAAGCTTCGGTACTGATTTTTGGCTACAACGAATACGCGGTTCAGATCGCCAAACAGGTGCGCTCTACGCAGGCGGTGCGCATTTTTGTCCATACCGATGAGGAGGCACAGCGTGCTTTGGAGGATGGTTTTGAAGTCGAACGCTTCGATTTTAGCGATCGCTGGCATGACGATGCCCAACGTTACGACGCGCCCCAAAGTGTGCTCTATTGCGCCCTTGAAGCGCGAGAAGAGAACCTCTTTTTGACCCTTTCACTACGCGACGCCTTTACGCACGCGACCATTATCGCACTCGCGATCAACCATGAAGATGCCCACAAACTCAAAATGGCGGGTGCGGACAAGGTCTTTCCGGTCGTGCAGATGACGGCCGATTTGATTGTTGATTTGATTGAGAAACCTATCGTCACCGATGTGTTGCATAAGATACTGTATGAAAAAAGCGATCTTCAAATCGCCCAGATTACCATCACCAAAGGCTCTTGGCTCTGCGGCAAACGTACCCACGATCTGCTGTGGGAGGGTGAGCTGTCGGTGATCATCATCGCTATTGTCGATCTGGAGCTGCATTCGACTTTTGTCTTTACCGCCAAAGGGTTCAACCACCACATCGACGAAGGAGACATTTTGGTCGTGATTGGCTATCATGAGCAGATTGAAGCGTTCAAAACGAGCATAGGAGGAGCATGATGCATCGCGTCGCTGTCATTGGAGCGGGAAAATGGGGACAAGCATTACATTTTGCCCTTTCGCGGCGCAACAGCGTCTGTATTTCGTCGCGTACCCCACGCCCTATGGAGGACTTTGTGCCGCTGGATGAAGCGCTGTCGTGCGGCTTGCAGGTCATTGCCATTCCGGCGCAGCACGTCTCAGGGTGGCTCAAGGCGCATTTTGTCGATTCCGGTCAGCGGGTGCTCGTGGCGGCCAAAGGGATCGAAGCCTCCAGCGGACGTTTTCTCAATGACCTCTACGCACCTTATATTTCCGATGAGCGCATCGCTTTTCTTTCGGGCCCCTCTTTTGCTACGGAGGTGATGCGCTCATTGCCGACGGCGTTGGTGGTCAGTGCGCATCATAGCGCTACGGCGTACGCTTTTGCGCAGCTCTTTCCAGAGTTCATCCGTACTTATGTGAGCGAGGATGTAGTGGGTGCTGAAGTGGCCGGAGCCTACAAAAACGTCATCGCCATTGCTGCGGGGATCTGCGAGGGCTTGGGCTTGGGTAACAACGCTCGGGCGGCCTTGATGGCGCGGGGGTTGGTGGAGATGAGCCGCTTTGGGCTGGCGTATGGGGCGAAGATGGAGAGCTTTTTGGGTCTAAGCGGTGCTGGGGATCTCTTTTTGACGGCTTCATCGACTTTGTCGCGCAACTATCGTGTTGGCTTAGGTCTGGCGCAGGGCAAAAGCAAAGAGCAGATCGTGGAGGCACTAGGAGAGGTGGCTGAGGGGATCGGGACCGCCTATGCGCTTCACTTTATTGCCACTCAAAAGGGTTTGTATCTGCCCATTGCAACAGAGGTTTTCTCTATTCTTGAGGGCAAGCCCACACAAGAAAGTCTCAAGGATCTCTTGAGTCGATGAGTGCAGCGGTTCAAATCGGGCGGCTATTGTTGGGTTTGGGCGT
>DZBC01000098.1 GCA_022729835.1 Sulfuricurvum sp.
CAAGTGGCCGGATGTTCTGCGCGATTGGTGGCCGGATGCGCCGTTATATGCATTACATACCCCTCACCGTCCATGATGAGCGGAACCGTAAAGCTCTTTTGTTGCAGTATCTTTGCTTCAAATCCCGCTGTTGCTTTAGCCAAAGCGCTCAATCGTGCGATGGCATTGTTGCTCTTGATATTACGGTTTACCACAGAGAGCTCAGGCGCTTCTATATAGTACGCCTCATGCCACTGCGAAGGGGTAAAAGACTTTTTATGCCACGCAAACACCATATCGAAACTGGAGGCCTTGGTCATGATAAGCTGAAAATCACTTTGCGGCATAAACGATTTGAGCTCCGACTCAATCGCTTCAAAAGCGATGGAAAACTCCACACTTCCAAGATGATCACCCTCATACACGATCGGAAAGATGTAGCGGTACCCCGGAAAGATTCTTCCCCCTTCAAAGCCACTGAGCGCCACCAGCTCCGTATTGACCCTGCGGATGGAGGTGCGCAGTTCCAGAAGCGAATCACCGCTCTCATAGGGAATATGAAAGCGCAACAGGCTCTCGCCCTTGTGGGTGTGAAGGTGAAACTGCCTTACATGTAAGGCTTTCATCTTGTCGTATTGGCGGTGCAACAGTCGAAACAGCATACCCCGAATCAGCGCTTGCTCCTCTTTGTCTGCGTATTTGAAGGTTTGCAGCAGACACATCGCTTCAGGATTGAACATCAAATGGTCGAAATCTTTTTGCGCCGCACTCTTGTGGGTGCTGATGGCGGCATAATAAAAGGCGTGGGTCTTTAGCTGCTGTCGTTCACCGATAGTCTCTATTTTTTGCGCACAGGCGCCATGAAAATACAGAGCGATCAGCGCAATGCCTGCGAGCGCGGACACCAGAAATGCAAACACGGCGCGCTTCATGGCATTCTCCCTTTTATAGGGATCTCGCTATCGGGCGCTATCGCATCGTAGGCGTGTGGATCGGCTTTGGAGAATCCGTATTGAAACTTGCTTCCCCATGTTTTGTATTGTGCGGCGTCTATGGCGAGGATGCTCTTTTGGAGCGCTTCGATCTGAGCGCTTGAGAGCGTTTTGGTGTTGGCTACCAGCGCGAATCCGGGTAGCTCACGGCTTTGCGCCACCGTTTCCATACCCAAAGAGCCAAACTGCTCTGCGATCTCATCGCTTGCTCCGGCGATGTCAAAATTGCCCTTGAGGGTTTCGATCAAAGCACCGGTATGCGACATCGTGTAGTCAAAATATTGGGTTTCCAGCGCAATGCCGTAGTGCTCCTGAAGTAGTTGTCGCGTCATATAGTATCCACAGGTGGAGAGCGGCTGTGTGAGGGCGACTTTGAGCGGTCGATCTGTGGGGAGGGTATCTTTTTTGAATTTGCTCAGCACACAACGGTAGTGACTGTCGCCGTTTTGATGGTTGAACGTGATGATCGGCAGCACATGGGGATAGCTCTTTTTGAGAATGGCGAGCGGCAACGGCCCCAGATAGGCCAGATCGACCTGCTGCGTCTCAAAACCTTGAAGGATCTTGTCATAAGGCTCTTGATATTCGATGACGATGGTCAAAGCCGCTTCATTTTGCAGATAGTTGATCAGCGGCAGAAACTCTTCGATCGATTTTGCCCTGCTTTTCATCGGTAGCGGCGCGAAGATGATCGGGCGCGGTGTCTCTGCGGCGCGTGAAGCTTGGGCAAAACCCAACAGGCACAGCACAACAAGGATTATTGTGGCATGTCGTATTGATACACTATGATGACCATGCACTATCATGACAACTCCTTTTTCATACTCATGAGCTGGTGCAGCAGCTCCTCTTTGGCTATTTGAAAGGCCAGGAGCTCCTCTTGCGCTATGGGTCTATTGTGGCGTTTTTTCTCCACCAATCCCTCGGCAAGCTGATGCGCCTTATGATGAAAGGCTTGCAAAAACGCATAGCGCTCCTGTGCGCCGTACATGGATCTGCCGATGCCAAGATACCATCGCTCAAAGGTACAATTTTGCTCATCAAGCTCCGGAAGCGGTTGATCGTGAAGCACAAACCCCATCACGTCGTCAAACCATTTTTGATGGCTAAACATGGCAACATTGATACCGTAGTGTTGCTCCATCTGGGGAAATTCACGGTGAAGCCGCGCCCATGAGTTCTCACTCCATGACGCCACCCAGCCAAAGAGATCCTCTAGGGCCATCGGTCGGGCAATGCCAAATCCTTGAGCGTATGGACAACCAAGTTGCAACAGCAACAAGCCGATCTCCTGCGACTCAACACCCTCGGCAATGACCGGCTTGCCCAGTGAATAGGCCAGCATCAAAACACCCTCGACAATATCCAGATTCTCTTTGCGCACAAGGATATCTTTGACAAAGTTTTGATCAATTTTGAGAATATCGATCGGCAAACGGTGCAGTTGCGCCAAAGAGGAGTACCCTGTGCCAAAATCATCCAGCGAGAACCGGATCCCCAAGGCCCGAGCGCGTTGCATCACCTCATTGGCGGCGCCGCTGTCCTCAATAGAAGCGATTTCAAGAATCTCCAGCTCCAGACGCTCAAAAAGTGGGCGCTTGTAGCGAGATGCAAGCCCTTCAAGATAGTGTGCAAACGAAGGCTGCTGAATCTGCCGTGGAGAGATGTTGATACTCAGTGAAAAGGTGTGTCCCGCGCTATCCCACTCTTCAAGCCGCTTCAGCGCCGATGCCGCCACCCATTCACCCAGCAGCAACTCCTGCGGCGTCTCTTCGATGGTGGGCAAGAACAGGCCCGGAGCGAGCAGCCCGTCTTGGGGATGATTCCAGCGTATCAGTGCCTCAAATCCGATAATACCCCCATCGGTAAGCGAGATTTTTGGCTGATAGTACAGCAGCAGTTCACTGTTTTGGAGCGCCTGCTCAAACGCTATGCGCTGTTGGTGTTTATGCTCGGTGTGCGCAGTGGCTAGAGGCTCATAGATCACGAATCTGGATTTGCCCTCCTCTTTAGCCCTGTACATCGCCTGATCCGCATGGCGGATCAGGGTCTCAGGATCACTGTAATCCTCTGGAAAGAGGGTGACGCCTATACTGGCAGAAATATGAATACGATGACCGTCAATATCAAACGCGGTCGTGATAGATGCCAGCGTACGCTTGATAAGCTTTGGGACCTCAGAAGCGTGCTTGATCTCCGAAAAGAGCAACACAAACTCATCACCCCCCATTCTAGCCACCGTATCGCCCGCGCGCAGATTCAGGCTAAGCCGTCTTGAGAGCTCTTTGAGCAGCGCATCTCCGATGTGGTGTCCAAACTGATCATTCACCGGTTTAAACCCATCCAGATCAAGGTAGCACAGCGCCACCATCGTGCGGTTACGCTTGCTGATCGCGCAGGCCTGTTCAAGCCTGTCAATGATCAACGCACGGTTGGGAAGCTCTGTGAGTAGATCGTAAAAAGCCATGCGTTGCATCTTTACATGTAGCTCATAGCGCTCGGCAATATCATACGCCAACTCGCAAAAGCGCTCTGTCGCTTCTGCATCTTGTTCGCTGTAGTCGTCCATCTTATTGCCTATACCCATAATGGCCACAATCTTTTGATTGCGAAAAAGGGGAACGGTGATGAAGCGGCTCAGCGGTGCATGTCCTTGGGGTAGCCCTTTTTTGTAGGAGAGCGATGCGTAATCGTTGTAAATCATGCTCTTTCGATGATGGATGCAATCGACCCAGACACCGGCTTTTGAGATCGGGTAGTGTACGTTGTCACCCTCGGCAAAGCACATCTTCTCCAAGGTATTGGTAGACCAAGTTTGCAGCGATACGCTCCCTTGATCCTCATCGACAAGATGAAAAAAGGCGATCTGACTCTGCGTCCACTCCTCAGCATGATCCAGTACCACGCGCAACAGTGTGTACTTATCCTCTTGTACATAGACTTTATTGATCAGTTCGCCGTGCAGTTGTGCCAATAGCTCTTGTAATTTGCGCGTCGTAATCTCGCGGGCAACTCCCAAGACGCCGATAAGCGCTCCTTTGGCGTCATACATGGGGGTTTTGGTGGTCTCAAAGTAGCCTCGGTATCCGTTTGAAGCAAATGTTAGCCACTCCTCATTCACCGTTAAACGGTCACGCTTCATGGCATTAAGATCATGCGCACGAAAAATATCTGCCGACTTTGCGTCGACAAAATCGTAATCGGATTTACCCATAATCTGCGCTTCTGAGGCACCGTATAACTGCTCGAATCTAGGGTTACACCCCAGATAAATCCCCTCCGGATCTTTAAGCCAGACCAAATCGGGAATGGTCTGGATGATGGTGCGCAAAAAGTGCTTTTGATCGATCAGCTCGTTTTTTGCCTTGATCTCCTGCGTCACATCTTTGACATACTCAATAACGCTTACCACCGCTCCTTGCGCGTCTTTGATGGGATAGATACTCAGCTCCATCCACCCGATGGGATCTTCGGGATTGGGGTAGGGGACGAGCGCTTTGCTGATCTCGCCCGTCTCGAAACTCTTGAGTGTAGGACAAAAGGGGCAAATCTCATCCAATCCCTGATAGACCTTATGACATTTGCGACCAATCAGCTCCTGGCCTTCAAACAGTTGTTCCATCTTGCGATTGACTTGAAGTACATTGAGGTCTCGATCGAGCACACTGATGCCATCCGTAATAGCATCAAACACATCAGACATAAACTGTTTCTGGTGAAAAAGTGAGGCTTCGAGGGACTTCTGCTCGCTGATATCGGTTGAAAAACTCAGTAACAGCGCTTGCGACTCCACCTCGATCAAGGAGGTGGTCACGCCGACAGGATAGCGCGAGCCATCTTTGCGTACATGTACGCTCTCGACAAAAACGCGCTTGTTATGGCGCAACCACTCGATGCTCTCGTGCACCTGATCTTGAGGGTAGTTAGGATCGATCTT
Organism: Sulfuricurvum sp.; assembly: GCA_022729835.1. Lineage (GTDB taxonomy): Bacteria > Campylobacterota > Campylobacteria > Campylobacterales > Sulfurimonadaceae > JAFGUB01. Next base: position 4,909 of record DZBC01000098.1, read on the forward strand.
TTGGATCTTTAGGCCCAACAGCTCCTCTTGAGTGTACTGCAAATTTTCTGCGGCAACTTCATTGATATAGACGAAAGTACCCTCAAGATCAAGCATCAACACTTCAACCGAAGCCAACTCCAGCAGACCCAAAGACTCTTTACTCAGCATCGTCTACCCCTCCAAACAGATCTGCAACTTTGCCGCAAATGCGCCCATCAACTATTAGATAGTGTGCCACGCTTTGGCTTAAAAGTGTAGATCAAACGCCACAACATGGCTTCCAATCCTCTTGTTTTGGTGGCATACTGTGACATCAAGGAGTATACATGCAGCACATCTTACTTACCGGAGCGACCGGATATATTGGGCGCAGACTACTAAAGCGCCTTTTGAGCACTACTGACGTCAGGCTGCGCCTGCTGGTGCGTCACAGCGAAACACTCAAGCACGACATCAAAGAGGGCGTCGAGATCGTCACTGGAAGCACATTCGAGCCTGAAGCACTGCGCAAGGCCATGGAGGGAATCGACGTGGCCTACTACCTGATCCACTCCCTCGGTCAGGACGATTATGCGCAAAAAGACCGCCGTAGCGCCATCGCCTTTCGAGACGCGGCCATTGCCGCCGGCGTCAAAAAGATCATCTACCTTGGCGGTCTTGGGGTGAAAAATGAGCTTACAAGTGAGCATTTACGCAGCCGTATCGAAACCGGTGAACTGCTCAGTGCGCGCAGCGACGCCATCGACGTGATCTGGTTTCGTGCGGGGGTGATCATCGGTTCAGGCAGTGCCAGTTTCGAGATCATCCGCAACCTGATCGAGAAACTCCCCATCATGATCACCCCGCGCTGGGTGCGTACAATGGCGCAACCCATCGGTGTCGAAGATGTACTGCATTACCTCGATGAAGCACGGCTTACATGTATCCGTGGCACCCACGTGGTCGATATCGGCGCAGAGGCGATGTGCTATCAAAGCATGATGCTTGCTTGTGCACAGGCGATGGGTTTGCATCGGCTCATCGTGCCGGTACCGTTTCTCTCTATTGGTCTCTCATCATATTGGCTCAACTTCTTTACCCCGGTGCCTTTTTCAGTCGCCAAATCGCTGATCGAAGGGTTACGCTCTGAAGTGATCATCCAAAACGACCATGCACACACCCTCTTTCCCGACATTCACCCCATGTCCTTTGCACAGGCCGTCACAAACGCACTAGAAGAGGTAGAACAGCGCCAAATTCTCAGCCGCTGGAGTGATCGCGGCGGGGATGTCTGGGCGACCGATCACGCCTACAGCATCGCCAACGCCGTCTATATGGATCGGCGCGAAGCCGCCATTGCGCCGCAAGAGGCGCAGGCCGTCTTTGAGCGCATCTGCGCTATCGGAGGAGAAAACGGCTGGTTTGGATATGACTGGCTCTGGGAGATTCGCGGCTTTTTGGACAAGATCATGGGTGGCGTAGGGCTCAACCGTGGACGACGACTGCCTTGCAGCCTACGTGTGGGGGATAGCCTCGATTTTTGGAAGGTAGTAGATGTACAGCCGCAACGCCGCGTACTGCTTTTTGCCCAAATGAAGGTGCCTGGCAAAGCCTATCTGGAGTTTCGCATCGAACAAAACCGCCTGATTCAAAGTGCCTACTTTCTACCCAAAGGGGTGTGGGGGCGGATTTACTGGAGCTTACTCATCCCGATTCACGCCCTTGTTTTTGCCGATATGCTCAAATCGATCATACGCGAAGCGAGACACGCCGCTCCTCGTTAAGGGTCGCATAGCGGCCATGCCCCATAAAAAGCGTTGGCTCAAGCGCGGTGTTGTCGCTTAGAAAAATCTCTTCCACATCGCAGATGAAAAGGGTATGATCACCCGTCTCAATCTTATCATGCAGACGACACCCAAAGACGCTCAGCGCATGTTCAAAGATCGGGTTGGCATTGGCATCATGCATCATCACATTGAATCCGCAATGGTCACTCTTTTTTTCTTCGTGCGCATGTACGCTTCCGGTGTAGTCGATCTTCTCATACTCATCAATATCAAGAAAATTGAGACTGCAATGCCCGATCCGCGTCAGCAGTGCATGGGTATCGTTTTGGGGTCGGATGGCGATGCCATAGCGAAAAGGGACACGGCTTAGCGGTGTATGCCATGAAGCAGCCATGAGATTTCCGCCGCAACAAAGTACCGCCGTTAATCTTGGGTGATTTAGTGTAACAGATTCGAGTGTGGTATAGCGTTTGAACATTAAAGTGCCTTACATGTAATCTATCTCTTATTGTAAAACCTCAATGGCTTCGCTGGTAGTGCCTTTATGTCGATTGGGCAAATTCACTCATCCATGTGCGATAGAGCAGCGGTACATGATGGCGTTGCAAAGAGGCATTACGCCGCTCTTTTACGGCAATCTGTTCAAAAAAGAGCCGCCAAAGCCCTACATAACGCTGTTGCGACGCATCTACAATGGGCGCATCAAAAGCGTGAACGTCGCGGATGACCAAAGAGCCGTCGCGCCCTATGAGCGCCTTGGCGCGTTTGAGGTCATGGATAACAAACGATTCTGCGCCAAAACGCCGAATAAAATGGGGCCCCATCAGCGCCAAAACATCCTGTGGCGGCTCAATACGGGCATACAGCACTCCTTCCTCAAGCGTTTCGAAACGGCAAAAACCGATCATGCGGTGCAGATTGCGGCGAACCGCTTTGGCACGGCGCTCGACTTCAAATACATCCTCTTGCACGAGATGGCCCAGCACCTGCGGCGCTTTGAATCCCAAACGCATGTAGCGTAGCAGCGCCGTGACATCACGCTCTTCGTCACACAAAAAGGCATGTACCAGCAGCGCCGTTGCCTCACGTCCCACTTTGCGTCTAAAGCCACGCAGCACACGCAGCGCCTCCGTGCGCTGTGTCTCGATGCCCAGCGGCGTGTCAAAAAGCCCGGC
>DZBC01000099.1 GCA_022729835.1 Sulfuricurvum sp.
CAGCAGCGAGAAAAACAGATTTCATATCGGATCCTTTATTGGGTTTCGATACGAAGCATAAAGCGATGGCGGTAATATAGCGGTAACAAAATCAAATAGCGAGCGCCTGCTTGGCCGTTACATGTAAGGCAAAAATAGTGACAAGCTGCTTTTCATTACATGTAAAAAAAATGAGAAGAGGCTATTGAAAGTTTTTGCACAGATTTTGCATAAGCGCATCGTATTCAGCCGATGAAATTTTGGCGATTTTCTCTTTTATCCGCGTTTTTGATAGCGCTCGGATCTGATTGATCAAAACATCCGAATCCTGCTTGAGTCCGTCTCGGGCGGGTAGTCTCATCCTGTAGGGTTGCATGTTGTCGATCAGATCGGTGGAAAGCGGCATCAGAATGACCGTATCCAAAATAGCGCTTTCATCCTCGCCGGAGATGACAATCGCAGGTCTGATTTTTCCCACTTCTTCACCTTTTTTTGGGTAAAGATTGACGATGACAATATCGCCGCGACGAAATTCCATCATCGACTCCAAGCTCCGCAAATTCCAAATCCTGATGATTTTTCAGCTTATGCAGTTTTGCAAGCCTCTCTTCCCGGTCAATCTTTTCGATAACCGGCAGTATCAGTTTGTCATATTTGGCGGAGATAAAATACCCCACCGTCGTATGCGCCCTTCGGTCGATGATCTCGGCGACATCCATAGTTTTCATCAATGAAGGCTTATTTTGAATATCGGTTACGCCATAGGTTAACATCCGGCATCCTTTTCTTTGTATCTAATCTATATGTATTGTATCTTATATTTTAAAACATTATATTGATTTGCTTTGAAAGTGTCGCAAAACAGGTGTCCGGTGATACCTATAATCAAGTCACTTACATGAAAATTTAAGCTTTTTTGATTGCTATGTTAAAATTAGGTAGAAGGATTTCAGATGCCCGAACTTAGTAGATTTTATGGAATTGTCATCAGAATGTTTAGTATTGACAGTGATCATCCTCCGAGGCACATACATATCAAGTACAATGAGTATCAAGCTGTTATGGAGATAGACACTCTTAATATTATTGAGGGATCGTTACCTAAAAAAGCCAGAATCCTTACAAGAGAGTGGGCAGAGTTGCATCAAGAAGAGTTAAGCGAGATGTGGGATACTCAAAACTTTCATAAAATAGCACCATTGGAGTAGATAATGAAATTGAATGCATTTACCAATATTGATCAGTATATATTTGAATTTGATTTTGAAGATGGTACGCATAAAATAGTAGATATAGCACCTCTTGTGCAATCAAAAGTCTCTTTAGAAGATATTAAAAGTGCTCATATTGATAGTGAGTGGGGTTGCTTAGAGTTCAATGATGGAATGATAGATATTGATCCTAAGACACTGTATTCATTTGTATTAAAAGCATCTTAGAAATATCTTACATGTAAGGTTTGAAGTCTTAACAGTACCGGAAATAGGGGTTCGGTGATACCTATAATCAAGTCACTTACATGTAACGATTTTCAATTTGTGACCCGACCCCTAATTCTTGGTGTAGCCTTTTTCACTCATGCACGCATCGACGGCGTCACGGTCGGGTTTGCCGTTGTCGTCGGTTGCAACGGACTCAAAGCACGCTTTGAGTGCGGCATCGATCTCTTCTTTGTCGGGTATTTGTTCGGCGCCAAGTGAGGCGTAAGCCAAAAACAGCGCAGCAGCGAGAAAAACAGATTTCATATCGGATCCTTTATTGGGTTTCGATACGAAGCATAAAGCGATGGCGGTAATATAGCGGTAACAAAATCAAATAGCGAGCGCCTGCTTGGCCGTTACATGTAAGGCAAAAATAGTGACAGAGATTCGCCGTTAATGCCCATACTATGAAACATTAGATATGATAAACCAACACAACATCGGCAAGGACTTGAGATGCAGACCATTCATATAGATGTCAATGACAACTATGTCAATAAACTTGTAAATATACTTGAAAATCTGAAAGGCATTATGCTTGAAGATATCAAAGTTGATAAAAAAATCGATTCCCTTGATGAACCTAGAGCGGAGTTTATGAACGCACAATCTATTTCTATGGCCAAAACATGGGATAACTCTGTAGACAAGGCATGGGATGACCTATAGCATTGGGGATATTCTCTTAATAAAATTTCCATTTACAAATCTTAGTGACGCCAAAAAAAGACCCGTGCTTGTCATTAAAGTAGATCACATTTATGGTGACTTTATCTGTTTTCAAATCACATCAAAATCAACATCTGAAAATCTTATAAAAATTGAGTCAAATGATTTATATAGCGGTGAATTAAAACTAACATCATTTTTAAAATATGACAAATGCTTTACATTGAGCAATCAAATTGTAGAAAAAAAACTTGCAACTGTAAATCAAGAATTTATGAATAATCTAAAAGAACTTTTTTGCAATGAGACTTTTACAAAGTAAAGCACTTTTAAAGTGATGCCAAAAACAAAAAGAGAGCAGATGCAATGACCAACATCATCGAAGTCACCTACGCGCAGAGCGGCGAGAGCAAAAAAACCGATGCTTTGGGCATGAGAGAGATGCAGGCCAAAGCGTATGCGGCGAGAAACGAGCAGTACCTGCTGCTCAAAGCGCCGCCCGCATCGGGCAAATCGCGAGCGCTCATGTTTATAGCGCTCGATAAGCTCTATCGCCAAAACATCGCCAAGGTGATCGTCGCCGTGCCCGAGCGCTCCATCGGCAGCTCATTTGGCACGACCGATCTGCGCAAGGAGGGCTTTTTTGCCTCGTGGGAGCCAAACCCGCTGTACAATCTCTGCACACAAGAGGGCGAAAAGGGCAAGGTCGAAGCCTTCAAAACATTTATGGCAAGCGACGAGCGCATCCTTATTTGCACCCACGCCACGCTTCGCTTTGCCTTCAAAGCGCTTGACGACGCCCAATTTGACAACTCCCTTTTGGCGATTGACGAGTTTCACCATGTCTCCGCCGATGGCGACAATCAGCTAGGCGAGCTGATCCGCAGCGTGATGGAGCACTCAAGTGCGCACATTGTCGCCATGACGGGCTCCTATTTTCGGGGTGACAGCGTGCCGGTGCTCTTGCCGGAGGATGAAGCAAGATTTACCAAAGTAACCTACAACTACTATGAGCAGTTAAACGGCTACGAGCACCTCAAATCGCTTGGGATCGGGTATCACTTTTATCAGGGGCGTTACACAAGCGCCATAGCCGAAATACTCGATACCGACAAAAAAACGATTCTGCATATTCCCAACGTCAACTCCGGCGAATCCACAAAAGACAAGCACAAAGAGGTCGATACCATTTTAGACACCATCGGCGAGGTGCTGCGCACAAACGAGGAGGGCATTCTCATCGTCAAACGCGCCCGTGACAGCAAACTGCTCAAAGTAGCCGATCTGGTCAATGACGACCCCAAGGTGCGCGACAAGGTGGTCACCTACCTGCGCGGCATCAAGAGCGTTGACGATATGGATCTCATCATCGCGCTTGGGATGGCCAAAGAGGGGTTTGACTGGCCGTACTGCGAACATGCGCTTACGGTCGGCTACCGCAGCTCTTTGACCGAAATCATCCAGATTATCGGGCGTGCCACCCGCGACAGCGACAACAAAACCCACGCGCAGTTTACCAACCTCATAGCCCGGCCCGACGCGCAGGATCTCGAAGTCAAACTCAGCGTCAACAACATGCTCAAAGCCATCACTGCTTCGCTGCTGATGGAGCAGGTATTGGCGCCCAACTTCAAGTTCAAGCCGAGGTTTGAAAACGACACCGAACCCAACCAAAAAGGCGAACTCAAGATCAGAGGCTTCAAACCGCCAAGCAGCAAAAGGGTCGAAAACATCATCGAATCAGACCTCAACGACCTCAAAGCCGCCATCTTACAAGATGATGTGATCCTCAAAGCGCTGCCCGGCAATCTGGATGCGGAGGTGATCAACCGGGTCTTGATCCCCAAAATCATCAAAGTCAAATACCCCGATCTCGATGAGAGCGAAGTGGAGTCGTTGCGCCGGTATGTCGTGGTGGACAGCGTGGTCAAAAACGCCCAAATCATAGAGAGCGGCGACAAAAAATTTATCAAAATGGCGGATAAATTTGTCAATATCGATGAGCTGCATATCGATCTGATCGAGCAGATCAACCCCTTTCAAAGGGCGTTTGAAATTCTCTCAAAATCGGTCACGGCCCATGTGCTCAAACTGATTCAGGAGTCCATCGAGGCGACGCGCATCGAAATGAGCCCCGAAGAGGCGGTCATACTGTACAAAAAAATCCCGGCATTCAAGAGCGAGCACGCGAGAATGCCCGATATCAACAGTCGGGATTTTACAGAGCGTCGCATGGCCGAAGCGCTCTTGTACCTCAACAAACTCCGACGCGAAAAAGCCAATGCGTGAATTTTCGCTAGATGAGATTTTGGGAGATGACCCGCTTGGGCTTCTAAGCGAGCCAAAACTCACAGCCGCGTCGCCCGATAAAGACGAGCGCCTGCTGGAGAGTTTTGAAGAGATCAACACTTTTGTGCAAAAGCGTGCGCGCGAGCCTCAAAGATCATCCGACATGTATGAGCGCACCTTACATGTAAGGCTTCAGGCACTGCGACAACATCCCGAAAAGATGGAGCATCTAAAGCCCTATGATCGGTTTCATCTCTTGCAAACGGTCTGCATCAACTCCATCGACGATATTTTAAACGACGATGTTTTTGGATTGCTAGGCGGCGGTGATGAGGATATTTTTGCCTTAAAAAATATTCCCAAAAAGAGTGATATTGCTCAGCCCGATTATATTGCCGCTCGAAAAGCGTGCAAAGATTTTGAACAATACGAGCCTTTATTTAAAGAGGTTCACCATGATTTAAAAACAGGCAAGCGCTCATTGGCAAAATTTGAAAAAGAGCAGGAGATTTACGAAAAAGAGTTTTATATTCTCAAAGAGGTGTTGGTCTATATCGCTTCAAAAGGGCACTTGGTTAAAAAAAATAAAAAAACCAATACAAGGCTACACTGTATTTATGAAAACGGTACGGAATCGGATGTCTTAATGCGCTCACTCTCAAGAGAGCTATACAGAGACGGCAAGCGTGTTTCGCGCCATGAAAACAAACTTCTTGAAAACCTGCAAACAATCGGCGAAAAAGATGAACAAAGCGGCTATATCTATATTTTGGAGTCCCTCAGCCGCGATGACACCATAGCAACGATCAAAAACCTCTACAAGATCGGTTACGCCACCACGGCGGTCAAAGAGCGCATCAAAAACGCGATCAACGAGCCGACCTATCTAATGGCACCCGTGCGCATCGTCGCCGTGTATGAAACCTACAACATGAACACCCAAAAGTTTGAACAACTGATACACCGGTTCTTCGGCAAGGTGTGTCTGAATGTCGATATCTTCGGTGCCGACGGCGCGCGTTACACCCCACGAGAGTGGTTTATCGTACCACTAGAGGTTATTGAACAGGCTATTGAGCTGATCATTTCGGGCGAGATCGTGAGCTACCGCTATGACGCGCAAAATGAAGCGTTGGTTTTGGCGTAGTGGCGCCTCAGCGCCCTTTGTTGAACTCAAGAATCTTCAAATTGGCTTCGATCACGTCGGCGTAGATGGCGAGATCGTTGTAGTACTTCCCTTCAAAGCGGACATCCAGACCCTTTGAGCGGTCGTGACGGCGCAAAAGCTCCTCGATACGCGCGGTTTGCTCAGGGGTGAGGGCCACGTCGGCCAGCTCTTCGTAGATACCGTCCATCACGGGGCTACGCTTGATCTGCTTCTCTTCAAAAACAAAACTCATCTTTTCGCCCTTGCTGTTGACCAGATGGACGGTGTTGAAGTTGATGTAGCTTGCCGCTTTGTAATAAAAACGTACCCGCAGCGGATCGCCGTCAACCCCATAGAGTTCGAGCGTGTTGTTCATCAACGCAGGGTGGCGGTAGAATTTTTTGCCCGTGAATTTGTCGTTTTTTATATAGACGCCGCTCTCTTCGCTCACTTTTTGGTAGCCCTCGGGCACCGTGATTGATTCGATAGAGCATCCCACGCTCAGTATCGCAGCCAGAAGAAGGTGTACCGTTTTTTTCATCATCATCGCCTTTATGATCGCATTAAAATTGTCGGCATTATACTCAATTGAACCCCCAAAAGTATCGGCACAACCAAGCAAAACGCGCTACAATCCGGCCCAAAAAGGAGCCTTACATGTACCCGTCCGAAGCCAAAACCGCCTTACTCGAAGCCAGCGTCTTTCGCCACGCCTGCAAGCTCTTCGATACCCAAAAGCGCATCAGCGACGACGATATGCGCTTTTTGCTCGAAATCGCCAGACTTTCGCCGACCTCGTTTGGGATGCAGGGGGTGCGGCTCATCGTCATCACCGACCCCGCGCTCAAAGCCGCCTTAAAACCCGCATGCTGGAACCAAAACCAGATCGACAGCTCTAGCCATCTCATCATCCTCACCACCCGCACCGCCGATTTAGAGCCCTACAGCGACTGGGTCAAAGCGCGTTTTGGCGACCGAGGGCTCGCAAAGGCCCAAGAGGAGGCCTACAACGACAAGTACAACGCCTTTCATCAAGAGCGACACACCCCTGTTTATGAGTGGGGCGCGCGCCAGTGCTACATCATCCTTGGCAACCTCATGAGCGCGAGCGCCATGATCGGCATCGACTCCTGCGCCATAGAGGGCTTTGAGAAAAACAAGGTAGAGAAAATTTTGGCGCTGGATACGCAGCGCGAAGAGGTCGCCGTGCTCTGCGCCCTTGGCTACCGCACGGGCGCCCAACCGCAAAAACAGCGCTTAGCGCTTGAGATGATTGCGGAGTTTCGGGCCTAAAGGCTTACATGTAAGCTCAATCGAGCAGATAGATCAACACTGCCGGATTGAGCGTTCGTGGATAGCTGCCGGGATTACTTGGGTCTGTTTTGGCCAGATACTCTTGGTAGTTCGTAAAGCCGTCTTTGTCCAAATCTCTGTATTTATCCAACGCATCCCAATGCTTAAGACCGTAAAAAATCTCATAGTCATCTTCCATTCCGTCATTATCATCGTCGATCTCGGAGGGATCGCCGTTGAGTAAGCCATCTCCGTCGGCGTCCGCTTTGGGGCCATCAAGCGGATTTTCATCGGTCAGATCGCTAAAACCGTCTCCATCCACATCGCCTACCCCTACGCCCGAAACGCTAAAGGTGTAGTTGCCCTCATCGCTGTCGCTGCTAATAATCGAAACGACCGCAGTGAAGTTCCCCTCCGAGCGTGGCTCAAAAGCGATCGTAAAAGGAACATACTCAAACCCCGGAAGCGTCAATCCGTCCGCACGGCGGCTCAATATGAGCATCGGCTGCTCCGATACACGAAACGCATCACTGCCACTGATACTAACATCGTAGATGATCAAATCGGAATCACCCTGATTGTTAATACGAAAGATGCGCTTATTAGAGTTAGAGGCATTTTCATCATAAATAAGCGCTCCAAACACAGTGAAGTCTAGGCTTCTCGGAGTGTCGTCACCGCTGATAATTTCAAACGTGTTGCCAGTAACGTTGATCTCGGCCTGAGGGGCACGGACGCAGCGAACATAGGCGGTGAGCGTTTTATCCGCTACCGTATCGGCACCGAAATTGAAATCAACCCTTACCGCTTTAGAGGTATTGACATCCGTCGTTGAACTCCAGTGGTTGCCGATTTGACACGCCAAAAAGCCCTCATCGCCCACACTCAGAGCCGGATTGATCCGTGTATGATCCG